>CAYGTD010000220.1:0-6373 GCA_964352725.1 uncultured Roseivirgaceae bacterium | reverse complement strand
AAAGAAATAACCGAAACGAAGAAAAGAGTGAAAGAAGGAAGGGTTGATATTCTTATTGGCACTCATCGAATTGTTAATAAAGATATTGAATTCAAGGATTTGGGATTAATGATCATTGATGAAGAACAAAAGTTTGGAGTTAAAGTAAAAGAACGATTAAAAGATATGCGGGTCAATGTGGACGCACTTACACTCACAGCCACACCAATTCCAAGAACATTACATTTTTCATTGATGGGTGCAAGAGACCTTTCTATTATTTCTACTCCGCCACCAAATAGGAGACCTGTTACCACTGAGCTTCATGAATTTAATCAAGAAGTGATTCGAGATGCTGTTAGCCATGAACTAAGAAGGGGGGGACAGGTATTTATGGTTCATAATAGAGTAAGCGATATTGAAAATATAGGAAACATCATCAATAAACTTGTTCCAGATTCTCGAATTGGTATCGCCCATGGGCAAATGGAAGGACCTAAACTTGAAAAGGTCATGCTAAAATTTATTGAAGGTGATTATGATGTGCTTGTCTCCACCAACATCATTGAATCTGGTCTTGACATTCCAAATGCCAACACAATTATTATTAACAATGCTCACATGTTTGGGCTTTCTGATCTTCATCAAATGCGTGGGCGAGTTGGCCGATCTAACACAAAAGCATATTGTTACATGCTCACTCCTCCTGTTTCGGCACTTACAAGCGACGCGAGAAAAAGACTCAGAACATTAGAGGAATTTTCGGAATTAGGAGATGGTTTTAAAGTAGCAATGCGTGACTTAGATATAAGAGGAGCTGGGAATCTACTTGGAGGTGAACAAAGTGGATTCATTAATGATATTGGCTTTGAATTGTACCATAAAATTCTTGATGAAGCTGTTCAAGAACTAAAAGAAGACGAATACAAAGAATTATTTGAGGCGGACATTCTTAAAGACAAAGAATCCCTCGAGTCAATGGTGGAAGATTGTTCTATTGAAACAGATTTTGAAGCTTTAATTCCTGAAACTTATGTAAGTAATATTTCTGAAAGATTAGGTCTTTATACACAGCTTGACGATTTAAAAAATGAAAAGGAACTTGAGTTTTTTAAATCAATGATCAAAGATCGTTTCGGACCAATACCTGAGGGTGTAAAAAACCTGATTCAAACTGTTCACCTACGTTGGAAGGCAAGCAAGATTGGATTTGAAAAAGTGACCATAAAAAGTGAAAAAATGAGGTGTTATATATCAAATAAAAAGCCTCAAGAATATTTTCAGTCTGGCCGTTTCGGTAACGTTCTGAGTTTCATAAAAGAGCATCCAAGAACTAGCAAAATGAAAGAGGTAAAAAACAAACTATTGATATCTGTGGAGGAAATTGGCTCTGTTGAAGAAGCTAATCAGGTGATAAGTCATATGCTTCAAGCTGACAAACAAACAGTATAAACTTTTATCTTTGAACAATAATTATCTCATATCGCCATTAAAAAGGTAGGATTGATCTAAAATCTGGTTAGTTACGATGTGTTTTTTGAAATATTTGTGTTTATTAGTACGTTGAAACGTTTCAAGACAAATTCAAACAGTGTTATGAAAAAATTTGTGAAAGCAGCTAAAGGCTTGGGTTACCTTGCCACGTCTGCAATTATTTTAAGCTCATGTAGCTTTTTAGGAGGTGGTGGAGTACCCACCAATGAAAATCCAGGGTTTGCGAGTACCGCAACAGGATTAGAATTCAATGAAGAAGGAGGTTTTACTGTAAATGGCTTTCAAGGTCAGCCTGATGGCCCTAACTTAGTATTTATTGAAGGAGGTAGAACGGTAATGGGTTCATTTGAAGAAGATGTTCTGTATTCACATGACAACTTAGAGAGAGCTGTGACGGTTGCTTCCTTTTACATGGATGAAACTGAAGTATCCAATATTAATTGGTTAGAGTATGAATTCTACATTAAACAAGATTCTGACGAATACTATTGGAAAAACAACCTTCCTGATACAACCGTTTGGGCAAAGGATCTTGCTTACAACGATCCTTACGTAAATAGTTACTACAGATATCCTGGCTTTAGATTCTTTCCTGTCGTAGGTGTAAACTGGAGACAGGCTGTAAACTATTGTAAGTGGAGAACCACTGTTGTAAATCTCAAATTAGCTGAAGACGCAGGACTATTAGATCCAGTTGCTTCAGGTGACGATGCGTTCGCCGGAGCTGAAGGCGGTGATCTATCTGCATCTGCAGGTAGCGCTCCCGGAATTGCTTCGGGTGTTACACTTCCTGGATATAGACTTCCAACTGAAGCTGAATGGGAATATGCTGCACAGGCACTCATCGGAACTCAGTGGTTAGATGAAAACCAAACACACAGAAGACTTTATCCTTGGGATGGTCATGCATTAAGAAATCCGTACGGAAAAAGTATGGGTTATTTCTTGGCCAATTTCAAAAGAGGCAATGGTGATTATGCCGGTATTGCTGGTAAACTGAATGACGGAGCAATGATTACAACAAACATTTATGACTATCCTCCAAATGATTTTGGTCTTTACAATATGGCAGGAAACGTAAATGAGTGGGTACAGGATGTATACAGACCTCTTTCTTTCCAAGATATGGATGATTTGAATCCTGCACGTAGAGATGCTACTCTAGATACAGAGTCAGATTATGATGGAAATTATTCTTTCATAGGACGTGAAGCGGATTATACAGAAGATGAATGGGTAAAAACGTCTGGATTACAGAAGTCATACAATACAGACAGTCCACCAAAAAGAAGAGTTAGAGTTTACAAAGGAGGTTCTTGGGCTGATGTTGCCTACTGGATGTCTCCAGGAACCAGAAGATACTTATTTGAAGATTCAGCAACTTCTACACTAGGGTTTAGATGTGCTATGATCAGAGCAGGATCAAATTTCTAGATTCTAAAAGAAATAATTAACGAAAAAGGCTATCAGTTTTGGTAGCCTTTTTTATTTTCCTCTTGCTATAGAGGCGATGTGTATTTGTTTTACATCCGCTTCAACCAATCTTGAGCATAACATTCCAATTGTTGCGCCTGTAGTTATTACATCATCAACCACAAGTACCGAAACATCACTTAAATCTTCTTTTATATCAGAATAGACATTTTCTAGGTTTGTCCATCGTTCAACCTTAGTCTTTCTAGTTTGAGTCATTGTGGCAACCGTTCTAGAAACTATGCTAGAATCAATTTTTTTATCTGTTACCTCGGCTATTCCCTCTGCGATAGATTCACTTTGATTGTAGCCGCGTTTTCTCAATTTAGATTTATGAAGGGGTACAGGAATAATCAAGTCAAACGGTAATTCTTTTAAATCTTGAGCATACCAAACGCCCATAAGTTTTCCAATCTCATTCTTTCCTTTATACTTCAACTCATGCAGAAGTTTTTGAGCTACTCCATTTCTATAGAAATAGAGAAAAGATGATGCTGAAAAGACTTTTGGTTCGAAAACGAACTTTCTGATAAGGTCATTGTTAGGATTTTTATGATCATTCGTATATGGAAGATCTATCTTGCACATTGTACAGAGATATTTTTCTTCAGATATCAATGACTGTTGACAATTAACACAATTTTGAGGAAATATAAGAGAAATGAAATCTTCCCACATGTCGTTATCTATTAATTTAAAATTAATAATAAATAATGGTTTTTAAAAAAGATTTAAGCCTTCAGAAAGAATGGGTAGCGCTCTTATATAAAATCAAGGAGTTGACGGGAAAAAGACCCGGTGATTTGAATGCTGTTTTATTTCTAATTGGTGTGCAAGAGCTTGGGAAAGGGAATAGAGCATTTTCTAAAGAAGAAAAACAAGATCTAATGCATATTGCCATATGCAAGGTTCTATCGCTCGCTGGATATTATGCCCTTGAAGGTCTAGATGAAGAGGGCTGGCCTCACTGGAAATTGATAAAAAAATTGCCAAAATTTGATCTTATCGAGCAAGAGAAACTGTTAAAAATTCAAATTTTAGAATACTTTCAATCAGAAATTGGATGGTAAGACGCACCTTTGAATATCACTTGTCCGTTATACTGTGAACACATGAGTGGAATTGAAGAGATTAAGAATAAATTAGAGACTTTCAAAAGAAAGTTTTACGTGCGTCAATCCTTATTAGGAGGGTTGATATTTCTCATATTCTCCATTTCACTCTTTCTTGTTTTAAATACAGTTGAATATCAATTTTGGCTATCTAAGACACTGAGAACGTTTATTTTCTTTAGTTTTCTTAGTTTAAGTCTTACAATTTTTAGTTTACTATTAATTAAACCATTGCTCCAGCTTTTTAGGCTAAGAAATGGGATGACAGATGAAAAAGCTGCAGAAGAAATTACCAAATCTTTTCCTGAACTCGAAGATAAATTATCCAACACGCTTCAGTTAAGTAAGCTATCGAATGAAGAAAATCAGCTGTTAGTTGCTGCATTAGAGAAAAAGGCAACTGATTTTCGCAATATTTCATTTATTAGCGCTGTAGACTTTAAACCTGTTAAGAAGTACAGCTACATCTTAGCTTCAATTATCATCTGCTTCGTACTTGTGTCCTTTATTAATCCCTCGATAATAAAAGATAGCTCTTCAAGGTTGGTCAATTTCAATAAAGAGTTTGAACCAAAGGCTCCATTTCAATTTAAAATATTGAATAATTCTCTTGAAGGATTTAAAGGAGAGGATTTTAAGTTAGAAATAGAAATCTCTGGAAATAGTATACCAAGTGAATTACTTTTAATTACAGATAAAGGCACCAAAACGAAAATCACTTCTAAAAATGGAGTAAACTATAGCTATACATTCTCCAAGCTTCAATCATCGAAATCATTTCAGCTCGAAGCTGCTGGTTTTCGCTCAAGCAATTATCAAATAAACATAAATGAACGACCAGACCTTATATCGCTAGCCATTCAAGTCACTGAACCTGCATATACTGGAGGCAATCGTAGAACAGTGACTAATACAGGTGATTTGATTGTGTTAGAAGGAAGTAGTATTGAATGGAATTTATCCACTCTATCCACTAACTCCATCTTATTTCAGTTAAATACAGACACACTAAACGTTGAACAGCAGACTACTTCACGTTTTTCTGCTGAGAAGCGAATTAGAAAATCAAGCGTATACGAAATTTCCTTATTTAATTCTTTTGGAAAAAATGCTTCCAGCCTTAAATACCAGATAGAAGTCATTCCCGATTTATATCCTGAGATAAATGTCGAATACTTTCCAGATTCTACTCTTTATCAATTTGTCACATTGGCAGGATCTATATCAGATGATTATGGGTTTTCATCTTTAAAACTGAATTATAGAAAAGAAGGGGATAAAAATTTTACATCTATACCGCTAGAGATGAATAGAGAGTCAAGGAGTCAAGGTTTCTATGCCAATTGGAACATTGACACTCTATCACTTACATCTGGAAAAAGACTTGAATTCAATTTAAGCGTAGCGGATAATGATGGTGTAAATGGACCAAAGACAAGTAGGTCTAACACTTTCATTCTGCAAATCCCTAGTGAAGAAGAAATAAATAAAGAACTTGATAAAAAGTCGAAAACAGTTGAAAATCAGATAGATAAGTCAAAAAAAGAAGCAGAAAACATTAATGAGCGTCTTCAAAATCTAGAGGACAAACTTAAAGCTGATCAAGATTACGATTGGCAAGAAAAAAAACAAGTTGACGATATCATAAAAGATAGAGAGAAGCTTGCCGAAGCAATAAAGCAATTACAAAAGCAACACGAGCAGCTACAAAAGTCGAATGAGCAATTCAAGAATCAAAGTGACCAATTGCAAAACAAGAATGAACAACTGCAAAAGCTATTAGATGAATTAATGGATGAGGAGACAAGAGAGTTGTATGAGCAGCTCAAAAAGTTAATGAAAGAAGATTCTCCCTCTGAGCAAATTACACAGCAGCTAGATAAACTTCAACAAAACGAAAAAAACCTAGAAAAGGAACTAGAAAGAGCACTTGAACTTTTTAAAAGGTTGAAAATGGAGAGTGTGCTAGAACAAAACCTAGAAAAACTAGATACCCTAAGTCAACAACAAGAAAAAGTTGCTGAAGACAATATCAGTGAAGAAAATGATAATCTAAAAGAGAATCAAAAAAAGATTCAGGAAGAGTTTGATGAGTTTAGAGAGCAAATGGATAAAGTTCAAGAACTAAACCAAGACTTGAAAAGACCTGAGCCAATGGAGGATTTTGAACTAGAAGAACGCCAGATTGCTAAAGAACTAAGGGAAATACAAGAAGAGCTTGAAAAAGAAAGCCAAGAAAGTGAAAGCGGAGATAATGAGGGAAGTGAAAGTGATTCAAATGATGATGAATCAGATAATCAAGAAGTAGGTGAAAA
>CAYGTD010000219.1:0-6395 GCA_964352725.1 uncultured Roseivirgaceae bacterium | reverse complement strand
AGTACTTCTATTCTACGATTCAATTCTCTTCCCTCTTTTTCGTCATCGTTTGAAGCCAGTGGCTGAGTTTCTCCATAACCAATTGTCTCGAGACGATTAGCAGATATACCCATCTTGATTAGGTGATTTTTTACAGACAATGCCCTATTCAAGGACAATTTTTGATTGTATACTTTATCTCCTACATTGTCCGTGTGCCCTTCAATAGTAAGTTTCATCTCAGTATTTTTTTCCAATATCAAGAATAAATTCTGCAAAGCATCTTCCGATTTCTTTGATAGGACATCCGATTCAAATTCAAAGTAGATATTATTTATAATTGCCTTATTCCCTTTTCTGAATTTGCTGCCCAACATATTAACATCAATCCGTTCTTTCTCCATTCCTGTGTAAAGGCTAGAATAGTCGATCCTTCCTAAATGATGCTTTGGTAACTTCACTGCAAAGTCTTGTCTACCTCCCTTTTGTCCTACATGAACAGTATCTTCTCCTATAATCTCTCCATCAAGCTCATATTCCATTTTAAAACTTTCATTCGCGATGAGTTCTCCTAGGTATTGACCTGCCACATTTGTTTCCATAATGATTGATTCATCTGTGTATCTAAATGGATGAAACTTGATGGTAAGATTAGGAATAGGTTGGTCATAGATCAAATCCCTTACTTCTCCAGATACTGAAACCTTTTCCACCTTAAAGAAATAATACACATCCAAACCACCCTTTGAGTGCAATCTATTCGAAGATAAATAACCAGTATTTGTACCGTGATTCATTTGAAAGTAAAACTCATCATCCATTGTATTGATAGGAAAACCAACATTCAAAGGTGTTCCCCAATCGTTTAGATATTCATCCCAATCAGATCTAAATACATCATAGCCACCTATTGACTCAGGTCTATTAGAGCTAAAATATAGATGCTTTCCATCGTCTGACAAAAAGGGGAAATCTTCATCAAATTCATCCGTATTAATACTTAAGTTTTTTGGTTTAGACCAAGTTCCATCTGCTAGTTTATCAATTTGGAAAATATCCACTTGTCCATCCTCCTGCTTCACTCTTGATGAATAAAGCACCTTGTCCTCTCCATCATTTATATAGAAGTCGGAAGAAATATTCGCCTTCAGACTGGGATCATACTCTAATGGTGAAGTCCATCCCGAACCTTCTTTATAGTCACTATAAAAAATATCACCTCCAGCCGCAGCTTTATAAAATAAAAGTCTGTTAGTACTCAATATCTCTGCTCTCGTTTCAAAATTGGTAAAAACGCCCATTTGATCAATTGAGCTAACGTTATCCCATTGATCATTTGACTTAAAACCATGCAACATTTTAAATTTATTTGATGCTGGCGTTAATTCACGAAAAAATAAAAGTTCGTCATGGTCCTTAAAAAAAACAGGACCAACTTCTGAACTAATGGTATTAATTGTTTCATCCAGTTGGTAAATCTCATACTCATCAATATCCTCATAAAATTCTTTCGCTCTCAAAGCCCAGTCTAGTAGAAACTTGGTATCCTCCACTATATCAGAACTTTTATAAGCTCTCATTTTCAAAAATGCTCTTAGATGACTAATGGAAATATCAAATTCATATCGAGTAAGGTGTATCCTTCCCAACCAATAATTGTAAAATTCATCCTTTGCCCCCATACTTGACTCATAAGCTAACAGTTCATCTAATGAAGTTCCTCTTCCCGATGAAAGGTGATAAGCGATCTGCTCATGATATTTATGTTCTGTGACTTCTGGATACTTAGCAGAAATTACCTGGTAAGCTTCATAGGCAAGATCAAAGGATTCATCATAAAACAAATAATCTGCACTTTTAATCTCCTTTTCAAGCTTTTGTCCATATAGAAAAACAGAATTAACTAATAGAAATAAAAAAATGATGGCACGATTCATTTTATAACTGGTTAAAAGAAAAAATAAACTCTACTTCTCTAAGTTACTTAAGCATAACTAATTATCCTCTGTTCATTTAAGTATTTGTTTAACAAATTTAGTTTTCGTTGATGTACTATAGATGCTGTTGAAAACCCTTATCTTGTTGTAGTTACTATTAGTAACTTATTTTTCAATCTAAATGATTTATGTAGAAAAATAACCTCCAGACCTACTATTACGTATCTTTGCTTTCATGATCCTTATTAGGAAAATAGCGAATCTCACTTTAGCATTACTACTTTTAGTTGCGACATCAGGTATTACCCTCAGTAAGCATTATTGCATGGGTAGACTAAAGTCCGTTGCAATAAATGCTCACGCATCTAGTTGCATTAAAGGTGAAGGCGACAAAATGCCCTGTTGTGAAGATGTGCAACAAGAATTGAAAGTAGAAGAGGTAACCACTACTTCTTTTGATTTTCACTTACAGCCCGACCTATATCAAATCGCGGTGATTTCGTTTGTACTTACACACGAATTAACCGTCGATACAGATTTTAATACCTTTTCCCTCTGGGAACCTCCTTTACCAGTTAGAGACATCCAAGTTATATACCAGTCTTTTCTTATTTGATCCTATTTGATTGTTGTTAGGCAAATATGCCTATTTCGAATTATCAATTAGAATCAAATATCATGAACAAAATACTTTCTATACTGACTTATACCTTCGCTGTATTTGCAGCGCAATCTCAAACAGTACGAGGAATGGTGGCTGATCAACATCATCAACCTCTTATCGGAGCTACTGTCAAAGAAATTAATACTCAAAATGGTATAGTCACCGACGTGAATGGTCAGTTTGCATTGAAACTAAGCAGCAGCGATGTTATGATAGCAATCTCGTACGCTGGATTTAAAGCAGATACACTGAAAGCTGATCTTTCAGGCATGATGCACATCATGCTAAAAGAAAATACCTCTGAATTAGATGAAGTGGTAGTGACAGCCAGCAGCACTTTCATGGATAATCTAGAGTCGAAGCATGTTGAGATCATCACTGAGGCTGAACTAACAAAAGCAGCTTGCTGTAATCTCTCTGAGAGCTTTGAAACGAACGCATCAGTAGATGTATCATTCACTGATGCTGTAAGTGGTGCCAAGACCATTAGAATGCTTGGGTTGGATGGTCGATACGTTCAAATTAACAGAGAGAATGTTCCTAATGTAAGAGGACTTTCTGGTAGATATGGATTGAATTATGTTCCCGGCACTTGGATACAATCTATTGATGTAGGCAAAGGAGCTGGCACAGTGGTGAATGGATTTGAGTCTATGACCGGACAGATCAATGTAGAATTGAAGAAGCCTGAGAATAGCGAAAAACTCTATCTTAATTCCTATGTTAACTCATTTGGACGAATAGAACTCAATGCCAATCATGCAAGGGACATTAATGACAAATGGAGCACCGCTTTCCTATTTCATTCCAACTATTTTGGGAATGAAATAGACAATAATGAGGATGGTTTTATGGACTTGCCAAAAGCAAGACAGATTAATATCATGAATCGCTATAAATATCAAGGTGAAAAAATAGTCTCTCAAGTGGGGTTTAATTTCATGAGAGATGAAAAAGCAGGCGGCCAACTAGGGTTTGATTTTGATGATGATTTTCAAACTTCACCTGAATATGGATTTTCTAACAAGACCACAAGAGCGGAAGTATTTGGTAAAACTGGATTATTATTTCCGCACAAACCATATAAGGGCTGGGGATTTATCTACTCGGCTACTTATCTGGATATAGATGGTGGATTTGGTAGAGATAATTATGATGGACAGGAAACTACGCTATATGGCAATGTGATTTTTCAAAACATCATTGGTAACTCATTTCATCAATACAAAACTGGAGTAAGTATTCTTTATGATGACTTTCAAGAAAATTACTCAGGAAATGATATAAACCGAGAAGAAATTGTGCCTGGCGTTTATTATGAATACACTTATTCAAGAAGCGAGCAATTCTCCTTGCTTTTGGGTGCACGAACAGACTTCCATAACCTTTATGGCACTTATTTTACTCCTCGGCTTCATACGAGATATCAACTATCTGAAAACACCACTATTAGAGCAGCTATTGGTAGAGGGTATAGAACGCCCAATATGATTGTGGAGAATAGTAATGTGCTAGTCTCTTCTAGGCGATTTATCATTCGAGAGAACCCTGAACCAGAAGTATCGTGGAATATGGGCGGAAGTATTGTGACTGCTATTTCAATTGGTGATAAAAAAATCAATCTGGTAGGCGACTATTTCTATACAACGTTTGAAAACCAACTGATTTATGACATGGATCAAAGTTCCAGTCAATTAAATGTGTATAATCTGGATGGAAGATCTTTCGCCAATAGCTTTCAATTAGAAGCAAGTTATTCTTTTACTGATTTTCTAAGTGTAAAGGGAGCTTATAAGCTGTATGATGTAAAAACAACTATCAATGGTGAATTAAGAGACGTTCCTTTTAATTCCAGGGATCGATTCTTCATCAACACTTCCTATTCTACCAAATATGACATTTGGGAAGTGGATGCAACACTCAATTGGTTTGGAAGCAAGCGATTGCCTAATACCTCTGATAAACCAGCAGAATATCAAAGAGAGAGAACTACTCCAGACTTTTTTCTGCTAAATGCGCAAATAAGCCGTGGGTTTAGATGGGGAAACATTTATGTAGGATCAGAAAATCTTTTGAATTTCACACAATCCAATCCAATAATTGATGCAGAAAATCCATTTGGCAATAATTTTGATGCGTCAATTGTTTGGGCACCTGTTGCAGGTAGAATGGTTTATGCAGGATTTAGATATAAAATTAAGAGAAATTGAAAATGAAGAATTAAAAATGAAAAATATGAAATTAATAATAATAGTACTAGCATCATTCATGGTGCTGTCTTTAAACGCGCAAAGACCTGTTGAAGTCGGTGGGGCTCAAAAGGTAGAGGAAACTAAAGCTGTAGTAGAGGTCGAGGATGGATACAAAATTGATATTCAAACTTCTGCAATATGCGAAATGTGTAAAGAGACATTAGAATATGACTTGGCATTCGAAAAAGGAGTGAAAGAGGCTGTCCTGAATCTGGATAATAAAGTGCTTAGCATTACTTATAACCCAAAAAGAACTGACCCTAAGAAGTTAAGAGAACGCATCACAAAAGTAGGGTATCATGCAGACTGGATGGAAAGAGATTCCACAGCTTACAGCAAATTAGCATTCTGCTGCAAAGATGGTTCTCATGGTACTCCAGTTCCTCAAGTTCCAATAAAGAGAAAAGGCAACAATTAAGAATCAGAGGGAGGTGAGGATGTTGTGTTCTCACCTCTATGCTTTATTTGAAGTCCATGAAGAAAGTTTCTTAGAAACTGATCTTTGCAAACTCGATATTGCTTTTGTGTTGGATTTCTGAAAATGGCACTGATTTCATGTTTGCCTACATCAAAGTTGGCTAAACTCATAATCTGGATAATATCTTCATCCTTTAGGGTTAAAGCAATCTTTAGTTTTCTGAAAATGACGTTGTTGTTAATTCGTTTTTCTGGCTTAGGTGTTTCACCATCCTTTTTTCCACGATGCTGAATGATAAATCCATTCAAAAAAGCAGCTAAATCAACATCATAAATAGTTTTCTGATTAGGGTCATCATCCTTCTTTAACCAATCGCTGATCTCAGTTCTAGTGGCTTCCCTCCCTCCTAGCTTAAACAGGTGGATCATGTTATCATCACCGCAATCAAAAATATATCTTACCCGTCTTAGCGTGTCGTTATTATTCATACACTACAAAGATAAAGCCTACACAACTCATGATTTTATAAGTAATTATCATTCCAGCTAAAGAGTGAATTTTATTGATTATCTTGAAGAATTCAAAATAATTTGAACAATTAAGGTAGTCAAGTACTTGAATTACCAAGAAAACTAAACACAATAAAACATGTCAAACATTATATCATCATTAGTAAACGGAATCAAAGGAGGAGTAAAAGGTGCATTGGAAGGTACCGCTGATCTAGGAAGCACTATTGTGAAATCAGTAAAGGATGTAACCATTACAACAATTGAAGGAGCCAAAGACATAGTCGTCAAAGGTGTACAGGTTCCAGCATCCATTGTTCAAGGAGCTTTCGAAGGTTTATCAAACATTGGGAAAGGAATGATCGACCTTGTAAAGGGTATAGTAGATGGAGCCGTACAAGGAGCTGTAGCTAGTGGCGTAGAGCAAAAGGATGCAGTACAGGGTTCAGTTAAGCAAGCAATACACTCTGCCAAAAATTTAGGACTTGATGTAGGATCGGTAGCTGTTGAAGCTGTGAAAGGATCCATCGAAGGAGTAAAGCAAGTAGGCGGAGATACACTTTCTGCTACCAAAAATTCTATCGTCGCTGCTATTGAAGCTGCCGGAGAGATCAGCATTGAATCAGTGAAGGCGGT
>CAYGTD010000218.1:0-6406 GCA_964352725.1 uncultured Roseivirgaceae bacterium | reverse complement strand
GATATGAATTGGTACTCCTGTGGCTCTTTTTCAGAATCTACCATTAGCTTAACTAAGGCAGGTTTGTATTTATTCCACAAAAGTTTATAAAGGTCGTAATTGATAGGATAAACGGGCATCTGGTTTTCTTTTAAATTTTCAGCTTTCTACGTTTGCTCATCAGTCATCCAATACTTGGACAACTTTTTTGAGGCATATACGTCACAAAACTAGTCATAATAATGCAAGAATTGGATTTAAGGAGGGAATAACCCATTGAAAATCAAAATTTTCCTATTGAAATAAGAATAAACACTTAAGGTTTAAGAGCCAAATTTTCCTTTTAACATCGCTAATTTTGCCTGCAAATCTCCATCAGGTATTCGTTCTTCCTTTTTGGATTGAGGTCGCTGATTGTTTTTAGGTTTGTTCGGGGTGGAGCCTTTATTGCCTTTTTCCGGTCTACTTGACCGTTTTTGTTGGTCGACTTCTGTTTTCATAGAAAGAGAAATCCGCTTTCTAGGAGCATCCACTTCCAAAACTCTCACGGTAACTTTTTGACCCAATTTCACGACTTGTGTCGGGTCAGAAACAAATGAGTTGGACAAATGGCTTATATGAACCAATCCATCCTGATGAACTCCTATATCTACAAAAGCACCAAATTTGGTGATGTTAGTAACTACTCCAGGAAGTGACATGCCTTCCTTCAAATCCTTGATTTCATTCACCCCGTCCTGAAATTGGACAGCTTCAAATTGATCTCTTGGATCTCTCCCAGGTCGATCTAGCTCTGCTAAAATATCTTTTAGAGTAGGGAGACCCACCTCTTCAGTTACATATTGATTCAAGTTGATTTTACTTCGCAATTCAGAAGTTGACATTAAATCTCTGACTGAAGATTGAGCATCTTTAGCCATCTGCTCCACCGTTTTATATCTTTCAGGATGCACAGCACTTCTATCAAGAGGGTTTGAAGCATCTTGAATTCGGAGAAATCCAGCGGCCTGTTCAAAAGCTTTTTCTCCCAATCGCGGCACTTTCTTTAAAGCTTCTCTTGATTTGAATGGACCATTTTCATTTCTGAAATTGACAATGTTTTCTGCAATTTGTGGTCCTAATCCTGAAACGTAGGTAAGCAGTTGTTTACTTGCTGTGTTCAATTCCACTCCCACATTATTTACACACCCCATCACTACATCGTCTAATGACTTTTTTAGGGCACTTTGATCTACATCATGTTGATATTGACCAACTCCAATTGATTTAGCATCAATTTTCACAAGCTCAGCTAATGGATCCATCATTCTTCTACCAATAGATACCGAACCTCTTACAGTTACATCTTCATTTGGGAATTCATCCCTAGCCACCTCTGATGCTGAATAAATAGATGCGCCACTTTCGTTGACCATGGCTACTAGGACATCCTTTGGCAATTCTAGTTTTTTCACAAATGACTCAGTCTCTCTGCTGGCGGTACCATTACCAATAGCTATCGCTTCTATTTTATGTTTTACGACTAGATGTTTTATAGTCTCACCAGCTCTGATAATATCCTTTTGAGGCTCATTAGGATAGATTGCTGTAAACTCTAGTAACTTACCCTGCTTGTCAAGGCACACCACTTTGCAGCCCGTTCTAAACCCAGGATCTACTGCCATTACTGCTTTTTGACCTAACGGAGCTGACATAAGCAATTGCTTTAGGTTTTCAGCAAAAACAACTATTGCTTCTTCATCAGCTTTCTTTTTACTTTCCATTCGCACTTCCGTCTCAATACTTACACTCATCAAACGTTTATAAGCATCCTTGACAGCAGTTTTTACCTCATTACCGGCTTCATTATTAGATTTCACAAATTGTCGCTCGATGATATCAATTGCTTCCTCTTCTTCAGGAGCAATGTTCATGGTCAAGAATCCTTCTTTCTCGCCTCGGCGTATCGCCAAAAGTCTGTGAGAAGGAATTTTCCCTATTGACTCATCCCATTCAAAATAGTCTTTGTATTTGGACGCATCTTGATCTTTTTCCTTGCTTTTCAAAACTTTAGAGGAGATGATGCCCTTCTTCATAAAGAGTTCTCGTATTTTCTGACGAGTCTCTGCATTTTCATTGATGGTTTCTGCCACAATGTCTCTCGCTCCTTGAAGGGCTTGAGCTGTATCTTCTACTCCTTTTTCTTCATCAATAAATTTTTCTGCTTCACTTTCAAGATCAAACGTATTTTGTTCTAATATTTTTATAGCAAGTGGTTCAAGTCCTTTCTCTTTTGCCACACTTGCACGTGTTTTTCTTTTTGGCTTGTAAGGCAAATACAAATCCTCCAAAGCAGACATAGTCAATGCTTCATTTATTTTTTTCTCAAGCTCAGGGGTTAGTTTCTCTTGCTCTTTGATAGACTTAAGAATAGCCTCTCTTCTCGTATCTAAATCACGAAGTTGCTGCATTCTATCACGGATAGATGTTACTTGCAAATCGTCCAAACTACCTGTGACTTCCTTTCTATATCGGGAGATAAAAGGAACTGTGGCTCCTTCATCTAGTAGCCCTACAGTTGCATCTACTTGTCTGGTATTTACATTAAGCTCTTGTGCTATTCGCTCTTCGTGTCTCATCTCTCTTTTTGGAATATTTGAAATAGATGCCAAAAATAGGAGAGCTGAGAATTAAAAAATGTAGATGTGGATAACTTCTATAACCTTTTTCTAAGACTCATTATTTCATGCACCTTTGTGACAAATCAAACAAATTATATTTTGAGCTTTTTTAATGCCAATCTTCGGTTTATATGTAAGAAGAAGAGGTTAAGCCAACAAGCATTGGCAGATCTCATGGATATAAAGCGAGGAAAAGTTGCAGGTTACTTTTATGAAACTCAAGCTAAGCCAGATTTCTATGAAAAATTGGGTAGAGAGTTTGATTTGAATATTGGAAAGTTTCTCACAGTGGAAATGAATGATAGTAATTATGATTCATTTTTTCAAAAAGAAAATAGTCTTGATCATCAATTGGTTACAGAATATGCAGGAGAGTTCCATTCAAAATCAAAACTATTTGATTTACTGATTTTAGTTAAAAATTCAAAAGATGAGCAGGTACGGAATCACCTATTAGACGAAGCGGTCAAATTGTATGGCAGAGTGCTTGATGAAAATAGTAAACTAAAAGATGCTAATAGCGAATTAAAGGATGAGCTTCTTAGAATGACTAAGAACCAAAATTAAAATAATGCGAGTTCCAGAGCTATAAAATTTCTTTTTACTTTTTATACTTTAAAGAGTATACAGATTTATATGTAGTGGGGTCTATAAAATATTTATCCAATTGCTTTCTTGTTTCAGTCTCAATTAGTGGAATAAGAGGTTGATCAACTTCAAATAATTTTGAAATGGAATTCTTGATTTTTAAATCCCATTCTTGATAGTGGTCTTCAAAATCAGAAGGTCCTACTTTCTTCCTGCAGTTCATTTCTCCGCATACTAGCGGGATTTCTACTTCTAAATTGAAAATGCCATACTCATCCGTTATTTGTTCACCAGGATTGATATCTCTTATAGCTATTTCAAATCCATATCCAGTGCTGATCGTGTTGCAATTGCAGCAGTGATTTACATATTTAGCAAAATCCCAACTGATAATGCGATTACCATTTTCATCAATATAGGAGTACTTTTCGATGGCATCTTGCATTTCTTGAGAATAGATCAGATAGTCAGTAGGAGAAACGATGATTTCAAGACTGTCTTTCACATAAACAATAGTGCCTTCAGGAATCAAATCTGTGGCAAACACACCATAACCAACTGTATCATTGATGTGTTTTATTTCGGTTTTCGGATGAATCATTTGTGCAAAGTTTAATCACTATTGAATAATTATTGTACACTTTTTTCAATGTATGAAAATTATTTTTTGAGAGTTAAATAAACAGAACCTAAAAGGAGAGTAAATGAGATATTTCCTACAAGACGTGACATATTTCATGTGCTTGTAGTAGCTAGAACTGTTATGGCTATTACTCAAATTTTCGAAAAATTTGATATCCTTAGGCAAGGAAAGTAAAACAAAATAATCCAAAACCTTACAGGAATCTAGTTTAATAATTAATTCTAGAGATAGATAGCGTTATTGTCAGGCGGATGGTAAACCATTGGGTGGGGATGTATGAAAAATCCTGGAAAAATGCTTTGGATCGATTAGAAGATCACTTAAGCAAAGCATAAATTATTAGTTTTTCCATTTAATATTACATCCCATGCTAGGAAGTTGTTGTTCCATTGGGGGCTCATCTTCTAGATGCAACTCAATTGCTTGCACCAAATCATCACCCGAAACTGGCTCAGCATTACTAGGTGTACTTGAATCAAATCTGCCACGGTATATGCATTTCATGTCTTCATCAAATAAGTAAAATTCTGGCGTACAAGCCGCATCATAAGCTTTTGCTACTTCTTGGGTTTCATCATATAAATACGGGAAAGGGAAATCGAATTCTTCAGCTTGCTCACGCAAACCATCTGGAGCATCCTCTGGATATGCGGAAGCATCATTGGAAGAGATAGCCACAAAGCCAATTTTTTGTTTTATGTATAGCTGGGCTACTACGCTTATTTCTTCCTCAATATTTTGCACAAAAGGACAGTGTGCGCAAATAAACATAACCACTAATCCATACTCCTGCCTGACATCATCTAGCGTCTTATGTTTACCAGAAACTACATCTAGTAAATTAAAATTAGGTGCTTGTGTTCCTAAAGGCATCATGTTGGAAGCAGTGTTGGCCATAAATAAGAGTTTGATTTATTGACCTAAAATTAATCCATACATCTTCATTTTAAAAAGTTCATTATTTCAATTTCTAGATCGGTCGTCAATGAGAACTGAAATTGAGCTTTCTTTTCGTAAAGGGGCTAAAAAATACCGTGCAAATAATATTGATTCAGTAGAAACTTGAGTTTGACTATTTTTAGCTGATAGAAAAACACTTAACCTAAACATGAAAAATTATTTCAGCTTACTGATACTACTCTTCTCTGTTTCTTATGGTATCGCTCAAATCACTCCTGCTCCGTCAAGAGTGGATGGTGATGGTCCATTCGAGCAGCTAATTATTCGAGGAGCAACTCTAATCAATGGGAATGGCGCACCTCCAATTGGCCCAGTAGATATTGTCGTAGAAAATAATAAGATCACCAAGATACAAGTAGTAGGTTATCCAGGAGTAGACATAAGTGATGATCGTAGGCCAAAATTCAATGGAAAGGGGAGAGAGATTCAAGCAGAGGGGATGTATGTAATGCCAGGATTCGTAGATATGCATGGGCATATCGGTGGGTCTAGTCAGGGTACACCTGCAGAGTACGTTTTTAAATTGTGGATGGCTCATGGAATCACCACGATTCGTGATCCATCGGCTGGGAATGGTTTGGATTGGGTTTTGAACGAAAAGAAAAGAAGCGCGAATAATGAGATTACAGCTCCTAGAATTTTAGCCTATACTTCTTTTAGTCAAAATCTGGAGGATATACCTACAGTTAAGAATCTACAAGGAGAGCGAAATGTCTCATCAGAAACCCTAAATGGACCAATAACCACAGCAGCTCAAGCCAAGTCGTGGGTGCAAGCTAATTATAGGAGAGGAGCGGATGGGATTAAATTTTTTGGAGCTTCACCAGAGGTAATGGATGCTGCTTTGAGAGAAAACAAGAAATTGGGATTGAGATCCGCTATGCATCATGCGCAATTGAATGTGGCTTGGTGGAATGTAGTAAATTCTGCAGAGGCAGGTTTGACATCCATGGAGCATTGGTATGGATTACCTGAGGCTTTATTTACAGATCGTGTAGTTCAGAACTATCCACTGGATTATAATTATCAAAATGAACAAGATCGCTTTGGCGAAGCGGGTAGATTATGGAAACAAGCCGCACCTCCCTATTCGGATAAATGGAACGAGGTGATGAATCGATTACTCGAATTAGACTTTACGCTAGATCCCACATTTAATATATACGAAGCAAGTAGAGACTTGATGCGAGCTAGAAATGCTGATTGGCACAAAGACTATACACTTCCTTCGTTATGGAAGTTTTATCAGCCAAGTAAGGTTTCTCATGGATCTTATTGGCACTTCTGGGGAACAGAAGAAGAGGTTCAGTGGAAAGAAAATTATCGTTTATGGATGACTTTCGTTAATGAATATAAAAATAGAGGAGGGCGTGTTACGACGGGTTCTGATTCTGGCTTCATTTTTCAGTTGTATGGTTTCGCTTACATCCGTGAAATGGAATTATTAAGAGAAGCTGGTTTTCACCCTTTGGAAGTGATAAGAGCATCCACCTTGATGGGTGCTCAAGCCTTGGGAATGGAAGATCAGATTGGCACTATAGAAGTGGGTAAGCTTGCCGATTTGGTATTGATAGAT
>CAYGTD010000217.1:0-6436 GCA_964352725.1 uncultured Roseivirgaceae bacterium | reverse complement strand
AATTAGTCCACCAAATTCATTTGCTCTAACAAGCAGTTCGAACATCACGAGATAGAATATCACAAATACCACATGGATCGATATTCCTGCATAGTACATGAATTTAGATGTTAACGTTCTATATCTCATTTAGGTGAAGTTTATGCGGTTCAGGAAATTCCCTACAACATCCGAATATAGTGCACTAGTGTACTATATTCGCGGATATAGCACACCTTTATGCACTATATCTGCCTTATGTGTTAATGTTTTTTGGTAAATCTAATGGATTTCTAATGTTCGACATACCGCTTAACGCGATATGTGTATAAATCTCAGTAGTTCTGAATGAGTTATGACCACTCACCCTTGTTGGTTTTGTTACCAATATGGAGTGTCATTAGGTGAGTGATTAGTTAGTCTGGATAAGCGATTAGTTAGTCTGGATAAGCATTGAGCTATTTCACTTTTACAAATTGGGTACTGGTTAGTTTGCGTTTAATCTCTTTACTGGGGAGAAAGGTCATTCGTACTTTAGTAATATCTCTTTTTGTTACCTTTTTGGGATTTTCTTGTTCCACTCCAGAGACGTGTAGACTGAAGGTTCCAAAGTTATCAAGTCGAATATTGTTGCCTTGTTGAAGATAAAAAGGAACCATTTGCACCAGTGTTTCGATCACTCCTAAGACGTCAGCGGTGGAGAAGGTGGTACCTTCACTGATCAACTCCGCAAATTCACGTGAATCTATGGTTTCTCTTTTGGTAACTATGGGATAGTACTTAGGAATGGATGGTCCTGCCATTCCGCCAGGTCGTTTGCTTACTACTTTATAGGATCCAGGCATGTTAAATGGATCCTTATTGAATGGTTATTGTACAAGCAACACGTGATTGCTTGCATGTAATATGTATCTAAAAGTTTAAAGGTGCTTATCTTATAGATAAGAGATATTTATCTTAATTGATAGACGTGATGTGTTTGCAGGAACTTTTACAGCTCCTGGTTTGGTAGATAACCTGTTCTAAGTAATAGACATAAAACATAAAAAAAAAGGGTCTCTCAATGAACCTATTGGAGATAATAATGATATGAAAAGCGTAGGTACAACCTACGCCTAGTGTGGATAGGTGAGGCGTAAAGAGGTAGTCATTTTTAGTTTTTCTCTAAGGCTATGCTGCGTATTCCGAAGGGTATGCACGATAGGCTTTGTTGTGCTTTCGTTATTTATTATCCAGCTTACTGATTTCATCAGTGACTAATTTTCTTGTGGATTTTGTATTTTCGTATATTGTTTTTGAAAAAGACAAGAAACTAGACTTTGCACTTGAAAATTGAGAAATAACATTTATCAGTTCTGTGTTTCCTTTCAATGATTCGTATTCGTTAGGTACACCACCTTGCCACCCATTGTCCAGAGTTATCCATTCAAATTGCTTAGTTAGGAAAGGTTGCGCGCTCAAAGCCATGTCTTTCTTTAATTCAGTTGTATGGGCATTTATTTCATAATCATCGTCAAAAAGCTTGATTATACTAAATCTAAGCTTATCATTTTTTATTAGGCTAACGCCTTCAGATTTTAACGATTCGTAAGCCATTACCTGAGGGAAGAAAGTGAAATATGTATTGATGTTGCCGAAATATATTCGGAGCGAATCATTATATGAAGATTGCTCTTTTTTGAGTAATTGAATTAGTTTTTTGTTTCGTACAACAAGTAAAGAGTCAGATGAGATCATGTCTTTGACTCTTCGCATATTTTCGACAAGATCGAGCTCTAAAGTTTTAAGAAGTTTTAATTCCTGTGACGATTCTTTTCTCGCCTGATTCCAATTATTAATGGACAGTGCAATTAGAATTCCGATGACTACAAGAACAATTTCTCCAATCGCATAAGTAAAATATTTACCCGTTTTGTTTTCCTGAAGTAAACTTTGTCTAATTTTTCTAAAGAATTTTATCATTGGTTAGAGGTTTCATGTAATGATGCATAACAACATCATAACAGCCATATGTCTGTTATTTACAATTCAAATATAGGGAGAGTGGGGGTTATCCCTTCATTATACGTGTAATAGAGAATCGTATGTGTGGTTTTATGAATTAATAAGGCAATCGATGATAAAAAAAGCCTTGTTCCAATTCAATGGAACAAGGCTTTCTCAATTTAAAATGCGATGCGTTTACTTCTTCTTTTTCTTTTGTCTTTGTTGCTCCTGACTCGCTTTCATAGCATCTTCTAGTCTTGTCGCAAATTTAGACTTCTTCTTATTTACATTCTTCTTTCTGTTCTCATCTAAGACCGCCTTTATTTTATCTTCATCAATCAATCTTCTAAAAAGCATCACCTGACCGAACGTCATCATGTTGGAAACGAAGTAGTAGAACGTCAATCCTGAAGAGTAGCTATTTAGCACAAATAAGAACATGATTGGCATCAAGTACTGAAGCGTTTTCATTGGTCCTTGTACTGTCGTAATTTGGCTATTACTCCATGTATAGAGTATGGTAGATGCGGTCATCAAAATCGTGAATAAACTCACATGGTTTCCGTAGAATGGAATCGTGAAAGGTAGGCTTAACACACTGTCATAAGTGGATAAATCATGTGCCCATAAGAATGCTTGTTGCCTTAGTTCTACCGCATTAGGGAAGAAGAAGAACAATGAGAATAGGATAGGCATTTGCAAAAGCATAGGAATACACCCACTTAAAGGATTGATACCTACCTTTTGATATAATTTCATTTGCTCTTGTTGAGCTTTGGTAGCATCACCTTCATGCTTGGCTTTTAATTCATCCAACTCAGGCTTCATCACGCGCATCTTCGCCATTGACATATGCGACTTGTAAGTCAGTGGTGAAAGCATCAATCGAATGATGATCACAATGATCAAGATGATGATTCCGTAATTGGAGAAGAATCGCTCTAAAAAGTGGAAAATTGGAATGATGAGATACTTATTCACGATAGGAAGTGGTCCCCATCCCATATCTAAGTTTTCTTCAAACTCGTCCGTAACACCTTTTAGGACGGTATAGTTATTAGGGCCAAAGTAGTACCTGTATCCAAATCCATTGACAAATTCCGTGTAAGGAATGGCCAAATTCATAGTGAGAAACTTAACAGATGTGGTATCTAATGGATCTACTTTACTTGAAACAAAGCCATTCTTGAAGGAAGTATTTGCAATCACTCCTGCTGTAAAGAACTTTTGTTTAAATGATACCCATTTCAATGATTGAGTCAGCGTTTCCTCCTCATATTCAGTAGATCGCTCGGTAAGCTCATCATACTCTCCATCTAGCTGGTAGTATCGAACATTACTGTGAATCCTTCCATCTTCCAAATTACTTTCTGCTCTATTCACTGCATGATTCCAGTTGAAAGCAACGTCAGTTGGGGAAAGAATGGCGTTTAATCCAGTTGTTTTTACATTATAACCTATTTCAAAACCTTTATCAGGGATCTGAAAAGTCTGTGTTATAGAAAATCCTTCTCCAGAGAGCTTATATGTTAGAATTGTAGTATCGCCAATTGTTTGAGTAGAAGGAGAGAATGATAGGTCAGAAAGATTAATCTTCTTTCCGGCTTGATCTATAATCAATTCACTCTTTGTTTTTTCGCCATCTACAAGAACTAAAGGATTGCCTAAATAGTCTTTGTGTTTCTTAAGAATCACATCTTTTATTTGACCACCTTGATTGGTAAAAGTGATTTTTAGCTCATCATTCTCTAGTACTTTTTCTACCTCTCCAGCATTAGCCGCAAAAGAGAATACACCATATTTCTGAGAATTCATCTTAGACAAAACTGAGTCAGGAATAGCTTGAGATTCCATTTCTACTTCAGTATCAGGTTGAGTGGCATTCGTATTACTAGACTGCTGTTCCTGATTGTCAATAACTTCTTCAGGAAGAGGTGGTTCAGGGGAGAACCACAAAAAATAAGCGGCTAACAAGCCGAACATAAGGACAAGTCCTATTGATTGATTTTTATCCATTTAGATTGAATTATAGCTCTTGATTTTTTCTTTTATCAAGCGCCGCTCTTACAAATTTCACAAATAGTGGGTGAGGATCTGTTACTGTTGATTTTAGTTCTGGGTGATATTGTGCCCCAATAAACCATGGATGATCCTTAATCTCCATTATCTCTACTAGATTGTTCTCAGGATTTATTCCTGAAGCAATCATTCCAGCATTTTCATACTCTTCTAGATACTTGTTATTAAACTCATATCTATGTCTGTGTCTTTCTGTGATTTTTTTAGCACCATATATATTGTATGCTTTGGTTCCTTTCTTTAATTCACATGTGTAGGAGCCAAGTCTCATTGTACCTCCCATGTTGGTAACTGATTTTTGATCTTCCATCAAGTCAATGACAGGATGAGGAGTTTTTCCCATTTCAGTACTGCCGGCTTTTTTCATGCCTAAGACATTGCGACCAAACTCAATAACAGCACATTGCATACCTAAGCAAATGCCAAAGAAAGGCACCTTATTTTCACGAGCATATTGAACTGCCTTTAGCTTTCCTTCTATTCCTCTTTCTCCAAATCCTGGAGCGACAAGAATTCCATCCATATCACTGAGGTACTTGCTCGTATTTTCTGCATCTAAGTCTTCAGCTCTAATCCAACTCACATTGACTTTACATTCATTACTCGCTCCAGCATGAATGAATGATTCTGTGATGGACTTATAAGCATCAGGAAGCTCAACATATTTCCCAACAACACCAATATTTACTGCATTAGTAGGATTTTTTAACTTCCCAAGAAAGTCTTTCCATCGATCTATTTGAGGTTCTTTTTTATGCGAGAGTTTAAATTTGGTCAGTACTCTTTCATCCAACTTCTCTTTTCGCATTAGAATGGGCACATCATAGATGGTATCTGCATCACGCGCTTCAATCACTGCATTGTAAGGCACGTTGCAGAATAGGGCTAATTTTTTTCTGATGTCTGAGGTTAGTGCATGTTCTGATCTACATACCAATATATCAGGTTGAATTCCAGCCTCTAATAATTCCTTTACCGAGTGCTGAGTTGGTTTTGTTTTTAACTCTCCAGCCGCCTTTAGGTATGGAATTAAGGTAAGGTGAATAGAAATGCTGTTGGTAGGTCCTAGCTCAAATTTTGCTTGACGTACAGCTTCAATGAATGGGAGAGACTCAATATCACCAACACATCCACCAATTTCTGTGATTACTATATCGTATTTGCCTGTCTCTCCAAGTTTATAGATGTTGTTTTTGATTTCGTCCGTGATGTGAGGAATGACTTGAACAGTTTTCCCTAGAAATTCTCCCTTTCGTTCCTTTTGAATGACATCATAATAGATGCGACCTGTTGTAACGTTGTTTGCTTGAGAAGTGCGGATATTCAAAAAGCGTTCGTAGTGCCCTAAATCCAGATCAGTTTCTGCCCCATCATCTGTCACATAGCATTCACCATGTTCATAGGGATTTAATGTGCCTGGATCAATATTAATGTAGGGGTCAAATTTTTGGATAGTGACGGAGAGTCCTCTAGCCTGTAGCAGCTTGCCGAGAGAGGCTGCAATAATTCCTTTGCCAAGTGATGATGTTACACCGCCCGTAACAAAAATGTATTTCGTTTTAGACATCAATAAGTGGGAGATTCGTTTTCCTTGTTACGGGGTGCAAATTTAGCCCATTATTCCGTATTGTCGAGTTTATTTGAAAGGTATTCTATAAGAAATCGAAGCACCGAAATAACCAACTGGATCCACAGAGAAAAATTCATCAGGATGAGTTACCGGAATGCTGTATGTGTAGCTTAAAAGCAGATTAAATCTTTTAGTGGAAAGGGACAGAGGAAGCATAAATGAATAGTTTAGAATACCAAATTCGTTTGATTCCACAAATTCAGAGGTTTGATTAAAGGAATTAATGACTTTAAATAGTATATCCTTATCACTAGCGGAAAGTTCTAAGGAGTTTCTGATTTTTTGTCTTATTTGGAATCGCTCAGCATCTGTTATGAGACCCTGATTGTTGGCACTAATAATTAAAGCAGATAAATATCTCTTGTTACCATCATCCAAATTGGAAAATGAGTCCAGCTTTCCTAGCCTATTTTTTATTTGGTCATCACTTGTTTTCTCCGTAATCCGTAGCGTAGTTATATCACCATTGCCCAACATGATGCTTGCCGAAGGGTAGAGATTTATACTCTTGAATATCCACCACTTACCCAATTTGATATTCCATGAAAGATTCCCAATGACTCGATGGGCTGTTTCTTCACCGAACAGAAAGGAGTAGTCAACGCTAGCAAAGCCCTTCTTGAAATCATAATTAGCGGATGCGCCAAAGGAATTGGTTAATGTATTGTCTGAAGAATCATTCGGATTATAAAACCATTTTTCATAGTCAAAGGAGTAGCTCCATTTAGATGAAGTAACCGCTAAATAACCTGCAGAAAGTAT
>CAYGTD010000216.1:0-6445 GCA_964352725.1 uncultured Roseivirgaceae bacterium | reverse complement strand
TACCGCAAGAGAGGGTAGCAAGATTAGAGTTTCTATTGAGGATACTGGAAAAGGAATGGATGAAGCAACATTAAAAAGCTTGAATGAGGGTATTATTGTTGAGTCTAGCTTGGGTACAGCTGGTGAAGTGGGTATGGGACTTGGATTGAGTTTGGTTAGTGAAATGATTTTGAAAAATAGTGGAAAAATGGAGATTAAAAGTCAGTTAGGAGTAGGCACCCAAATTTCCATATTGATCCCTGCAGCGAAATAGATTATGAAAAAAAGCACCATAAATCTACTCAACTAATTAGTATTGCAATATTTAGATTGATTTCGTTAGCAAAACAGTATGAAACCGGGCAAACTATTTTTAATTCCAACCTATTTATCTACTTCAAACGACAAATCATTTGTCTCCCCAATGATTATCGATGTGTTGCAAAATGTAGAGCACTATTTGGTGGAGAATGTGAGAACGGCTAGAAGATTTATTGGTAGTCTCAAAGCAGGAATTATCATCGATGATTTACACTTCGAAATCTTGGATAAGAAATCTTCTTGGGAGGATATGTATGAAAAGCTGGAACCAATTCGTCAAGGAAAGGATATGGCTGTGATGTCAGAGGCAGGATTACCTTGTTTGGCTGACCCTGGAAATCTAGCAGTTTGTTGTGCACATCAAAACAATATCCGAGTGGTACCAATGCCAGGAACATCTTCTATTCAGATGGCATTGATTGCCTCAGGCTTCAATGGTCAGCGGTTTACTTTCAATGGATATATACCCATTGATAAAGCTCCAAGAATAAAGAGAATTAAAGAATTGGAGCAAATGGCCAACGCTGGCTACACACAGATCTTTATGGAAACACCTTACAGAAACCTTCCTTTAGTTGCAGACATTGTTAAGCATTGCAATCCTGAGACCTTGCTTAGTATAGCATCGGATATTTCGGGAGACAAAGAATTTATTTTAACTCAGACCATTAAAAAATGGCAAAAGACCGACATTCAAATTCATAAAATTCCAACCATCTTTAGTTTTGGTCAATTCCCATAACCGTTTCTCTACGAATCTTATAAATTTGCCCTCCTTAATTTAAATTGTTATTGAATGCCATATCTATTTACTTCCGAATCTGTATCAGAAGGACACCCTGATAAAATTGCTGATCAAATTTCTGACGCATTGGTTGATCACTTCCTTGCCTTTGATCCAGAAAGCAAAGTGGCATGTGAAACAATGGTTACTACTGGTCTTGTAATGTTGGCAGGAGAGGTAAAAACTACAGCCTATGTAGATGTTCAAAAAATAGCTCGAGATGTGATCAATAAGATCGGCTATACCAAAGGGGAATACATGTTTGATGGTAACTCATGCGGAGTTGTTTCAGCCATTCATGAGCAATCACCGGATATTAATCAAGGAGTGGAAAGAGCTTCGGAAGATGAGCAAGGAGCAGGAGATCAAGGAATGATGTTTGGGTATGCTACCAAAGAGACAGATCATTACATGCCTTTGGCATTGGATCTTTCACACAGAATTCTGATGGAGCTTGCAGATATTAGAAAGGCAGGGAAAGAAATGACATACCTGAGACCAGATGCCAAATCACAAGTGACGATAGAGTATGATGACAATAATACTCCAGTAAGAATTGATGCAATAGTTGTCTCTACTCAGCATGATGAGTTTGATAATGAGGACAACATGCTGAAAAAGATCAAAGAGGACATTATTACGATTTTGATCCCTCGCATGAAGGCAAAACTAAAAAAGCATAATCAGGACCTATTCAATGATCAAATAACCTATCACATCAACCCAACAGGTAAATTCGTTATTGGGGGACCACACGGAGATGCTGGTCTCACGGGGAGAAAAATCATTGTGGATACATACGGCGGAAAAGGAGCTCATGGAGGAGGTGCATTTTCTGGAAAAGATCCTTCTAAAGTAGACCGAAGTGCAGCATATGCTACCCGTCACATTGCCAAAAATTTGTGTGCAGCGGGAGTGGCTGATGAAATTTTAGTACAGGTTTCTTATGCAATAGGCGTGGCAGAGCCAATGGGAATTTATGTAAATACGTATGGTACCTCAAACGTAGAGATGACAGATGGTGAGATCGCTAAGAAAGTAACAGAGATTTTCGACATGAAGCCTGCGGCGATTATTAGAAGACTGAAATTAAAAGAGCCTATCTATTCGGATTCTGCTGCTTATGGGCACATGGGAAGAATACCTGAAGTGAAGCAAGTTACTTTTCAAGGAAATGGCGGTGATGAAATCAAAAAAGTAGTGGAAACGTTCACTTGGGAAAAGCTTGATTATGTAGATCAGGTAAAAGATGCTTTCAATCTCTAATCAATGAAAAGCCCAATCCAAGACTGGCATCACCAACTTCGAAGTGGTGATATGAAGTCTTTGGGAAAGATACTTGACAAAAATGTTGTCTTCCATTCCCCTCTGGTTTTCAAACCACAGAAGGGAAAAACCATCACAAAAATTTATTTGAATTCAGCTTTTAAAATGTTTGAAAGTGCTGGATTTGAATATGTCAAAGAAGTGATTTCAGAGAGAAATGCTATTCTAGAATTTACCGCGACAATAGATGGAATCATTATCAATGGAGTAGATATCATTTCATGGAATGATAACGGACTAATTACAGAATTCAAAGTAATGATTAGACCCTTCCGAGCCATTGAAAAAGTAGGTGAAAAAATGAAATCGGAGTTGGAAAACATGAGTCTATTAAACAAGCTCAAGTTTGCCTTAAAAAAGTAACCATGAAACTAAAAGTATCAGCTTTATTACTGCTCTTATTTGCTTGCTCTCAGCCCAAACCAACAGCTGAAAAAATAGAGATAGAGGCAGTTGCCAAGGGACAATCTTTCAATGCAGCATTTCTAATGATTGAAGGAGTGTATAACTCGGAGCTGATGGCTCCTTATGACATATTCCAGCATACCATTTTCCATACAGATGGAGGTATAAAAGTATTTACTATTGCCGAAAAGCAAGACACGTTAACCACGTTTGAAGGATTGAAAATCATTCCAGATTACTCATTTGATAGTCAGGATATTCCAGAGATTGATATATTGATCGTGCCAAGTGCGGAGCACAATATGGATTCAGATTTGGAAAACGAGAGACTGATCAACTGGGTCAAAAAAACTGGGAATAGTGCTGATTACGTCATGTCACTTTGTGACGGAGCATTCATTCTAGCCAAAGCTGGGCTTGTAGATGGAAAAGAATCAACCACGTTTCCCACCGATATAGGTCAATACAAAGAAACATTTCCAAGTTTAACGGTTCACGAAAACGTAAGCTTCGTACATCATGATAACCTACTCACATCTGCTGGAGGAGCTAAATCTTATGATGTCGCTCTTTACTTAGTTCATCATTTATATGGTGATAAAGTAGCAAAAGGAGTAGGAAGAGGTTTAGTGATTGACTGGGATGTGAATGATTATAAGTTTATCAAGGTCGACTAAGCAGTCAAAATATAGACCTCAGACTCATTCATCTCAAACTTATATTCATTGTTAAGAATCTTCAGAAGTTTAGTAATCTGAATATCCTTATCATAATAAAGCTCTGCTAGTTTTCTTCCATTCCGTTGATACTTAGAGAGTAGCCCTGGAGAGTCGAGGAATACTTGTATCTTTCTTACAAATGCTTTAGGGCAATTGGGATCATGATAAAACCCACATTTATTCTTCGAGATGAGCGTATTGATCCAGCCTTGAAAGTTGATAATAGTTAGTTTTCCTGCAGCTAGCGAATCAAAAAATTTATTAGGACTTCCAGTTCCAAGTACATCTACACTCTTGAAAGAGACATAGACTGCATCACTTTTTTCAAGTAAATTCTTCACACACTTTTTACTCGAATGAGGATAAAACGATACATTCTTCATCCTCTTAGTCATTTTCTTTAGTCGCTCCATTTCAGAGCCATATCCTATAATATTAAAATGAATTGGCTGTTGCTGAGAGTTGGATTCTTTTGCTGCTGCAATGAAGTATTCAAGCTCATTGGCTTTTCCTATTGCTCCACAGTAAGTTATTTGGAATTTATTGGATTCACTATAATCGCCAACACTGTACTCGGGCACAAAAAACTGGCAGTCAGCCATATTAGGAATCACATAAACCTTGGTATTTGGAGATATTTTCTCAATGTAGTTTCTGATAGCTGGAGAGAGTGCAATCACCCTATCAGCTTCAAAATAGAACTTCTTTTCTAAAGAATAGAGCCATTTTTTGAGAAATCTGTTTTTGATGATTCCCATTTGAACTGGCGCTTCAGGCCACAGGTCCCCTACCTCAAAATAGTAAGGCAGATGGAGTTTCCTCTTAAGATAAGTGGCAATAAAACCAGTAGTGAGTGGTGTAGTCATCACATAGGCCAAGTCATGCTTTCCTATTTTCAGAGCCTCCTTTTTAGCAAATCTTACAAATTGCCAAAATGACCAGATACGTTTTATAAAGCCAAAGCTGTTATCGTAAGAAACAGGTAAATAATGGACATCAATTCCGTCAATATTCTTTGTTTCTGCAGCGCTATTATGTGCAGTAATCATCGTTACTTCATGCCCTGCATCCACCAAACCTTTGGCGAGATAGTAGGATCGTATAGATCCTCCTTCCTCAGGAGTTTTAAAATATTGGTGGACGTAAAGAATCTTCACAATTCAAATATGAGGTATTATTAAAAGAGAATTTCTCCTTTTCGAGCAAGAAACAAAAATCTTCGGTAACAATTACGATAAAAATGGTGTACTAAGCTCTATCCTTAGAATTTCAAAAATTCTTCTCAAAATATTTACAGAAATGAGTGATCTCACATTTCTCACACTTTGGTGAACGCGCAAGACAGGTATACCTCCCATGAAGGATTAACCAATGATGTGCTCTTGCTATAAATTCATCTGGAATATGACGAACTAGTTGCTTCTCGACTTCTAAAGGAGTTTTGGCTGTTTGAGTTGTTAATCCCAACCTTTTGGAAACACGGAATACGTGTGTATCGACAGCCATAGCTGGCTGATTATACAGTACAGAAACTATCACGTTAGCGGTCTTCCTGCCTACTCCTTGCAGAGAAGTGAGGTCCTTTATGTTATTGGGAATCTCAGAATTGTATACTTCTACCAGTCGATTACTAAGTGCTAGTAAGTGCTTCGTCTTATTGTTTGGGTAAGACACACTTCTGATGTACGGAAACAATTCATCAAAATGAGAAGCCATCATGTGCTCAGGAGTTGGAAAATCCCTGAATAAAGCAGGCGTAACTTTATTGATCCTTGCATCTGTGCATTGGGCGCTCAGCACCACTGCTACAAGTAGCTCAAACGGATTAGAATATTGAAGTTCTGTCTCCGGTTGGGGGTAAGATTCTGAAAAGTATTCTACGAACGCTTCAAACCGCTCTTTCTTGGTCATTGCCTAAAATTAGAATATAGATTCTGAAACTCCAGCCTGCATCTGGCAGGAGTTCAGAATAACCTGCTATTTATAAAGCAAGTCAATCTAAAATCTAATCTTGAACATCTATAGTCTGAAAAGACTAGACCGCCTGAAAATTCTTAGAGGCGTAAAGAATTCTGGAAACCACTCCACTAGGCGCTTTCATTTCGAAAGTATCTAGGGACTCTATCGCTTTTCTTAGTTCACCAACATGTTCCTGAAGCTCAAAGTCTGAAAGCATCGCATCGTTGATGTCTGCTTTTTCATCTTCTGTTACCTCATCGTAGAGAAATCTTACAATGTCATTTTTTGTAAAGGTTTTTATCATAGGCGTTTTGATTCTGCTCAAACTGTTTTCTTAAGTTCATTAAAGCGTACCTCATTCTGCCCAAAGCGGTATTAATGCTTACATCCGTAGCATCAGCAATTTCCTGAAAGCTCATTTTCATGTAGTGCCGCATCATCAGCACCTCACGTTGAGTTTCCGGAAGCTCTTTTATAAAAGCTTTGAGAAGGTTATAGGTATCTTGTTTTATATGTTCTTCTTCTATAGAGTTTTCAGAAAAATCAAGTGTATTAAATACACTGCTGCCATCCTCCATCACGATCATCGGGTATCGCTTGGCCTTCCTGAAATGGTCTATTGACAAATTATGAGCGATACGGAGAATCCATGGTAAGAATTTTCCTTCCTCATTGTATCTGCCAGACTTAATAGTACGAATTGCTTTGATAAAAACCTCTTGCATGAGATCTTCAGCAGTGTACATGTCTTTTACTATTAAATAAATTGTGGTATAAACCCTGTTTTTGTGACGATTGAGAAGTTCCTCAAATGCCTCTTCGTTTCCTCCAATATAGAGGGACAGCAACTCACTGTCGTTCAAACTTGTCTTATTCATGTTCACCTGTTTGTTAACGTAGAGGTCTATATCATATTGTGTCGTTTGGGTTTGTAATAATTTTAGTTAGCAAG
>CAYGTD010000215.1:6021-6447 GCA_964352725.1 uncultured Roseivirgaceae bacterium | reverse complement strand
ATATTGGGAATGGCCAATTTGAGGATTCTAATTTAGAATTTACCGGTTTTGGTCGGGGAAGTATTAGTATAGGGGATACTGATTCAGATGGTGATTTAGACTTCATTCAATCTGGCGGCACTACACGTTTTGGAGATAGTGAGCTTCTTCCATTAAATTCCTATACTTTTCATTACAGAAATAATGGAGATGGATCTTTCAATAAAGAACTTATAAATGACGTAGGCTCTCTCCTTAAATGTTCCGCGCAGTTGATTGATGTAGATAATGATTCAGATTTAGATTACGTCGTAACTGGAGAATTCGACACACAATTTTCGTCCTTAGGGGGAGATAGAATAAAGATGTATATAAATAATGGGTCAGGAATTTTTTTTGAAACCTCAACAAAAATGAAACCCATTTCTTTGGGATCGTTATCCACTA
>CAYGTD010000215.1:0-6011 GCA_964352725.1 uncultured Roseivirgaceae bacterium | reverse complement strand
TTTGATAATGATGGCTTTGTTGATTTGCTTTTAACAGGGAAAGGAACTGATTTTTTTCGACCTACAACTAGGTTGTATAAAAATTTTACTGAAACTGAAAATTTACCTATAGTGAATAATCCGGTTGAAGATCAAATATATAATATTGGATTTGGTTCATCAGCGATAAACCTGTCTGACATTTTTCTTGATAATATTGGTAATGGGTTTTCGTACGTAACTAGAATTTATGATACGAGGGTTATTACAGCTGACTATGATGATAATAACCTAATTCTAATTGAAGCTAATCAAGCTGGGGAAACGAATGTTATTATTACTGCTAAAGATGAAAATGGCAGTGTTGTATCTGATGAATTCTCAGTGAAGGTTAATACTTTACCCGATGTAAATGATGCTATCCAAGATCAAATATATACCCAAGGGTTCATTTCGTTTGCCATTGATGTTTCAAATAGATATTCGGATCCAGATGGAGATGAGCTTGCAATATCTATATCTGTAGTTGATGAATCAATTGTAAATGCGACATATTCTGATAATGTCTTAACTATTATCGAGGGTGATGAAGTCGGCGAAACAATCATAACCCTTATTGTTGATGATGGAAATACTGGTTTAGTATTCGATGAATTTGCAGTAGTGGTTGAAAAACCTTTGTTAGTTAATTCTAATAGTTTTAAAGTATACCCAAATCCATCATCTGAAAATTTTACTTTGGTAACTGGAAATTCATTTTATTCAGATGTCAGCATTAAAAGTATTGATGGAAAAGAATTAGACTACAGTGTTATTAAAAAAAATGGAGAGATTCATATCAAATTCCATGAAGACTATAAAGGCATTCTTTTTTTAAAAGTTGAAATTGACAACAAAATACATATCACTAAACTCATAAAGTATTAGATTGAGTTACATACACTTATCATTAAGTTTCATCCCTCAATCATTCCCTTCAAACACTCCACCCATTTATCCTCTACGTTTAGACTAGGTACTAAGTCCCATTGCTCACCTCCCGCTTCAATAAATTCTTCCTGGTAGGTTTCCCCTACTTCTACTGTTGTCTCAAGACAGTCAGAAATAAATGAGGGTGAAAATGCGAGTACTTTCTTTTTCCCAGCATCTGCGAGCTCTTCTAGCACCACATCAGTGTAAGGCTTAATCCATGGAGTTTTTCCCAATCTTGATTGAAAAGTCACTGTATATTGATCATCACTGAGATCAAGTTTTTTTGCTAGCAGTCTTGTCGTTTCAAAACACTGCGCCCTGTAGCAGTATCTATTATTATCACTCAACACGTCACAGCAGCTACCAAGTTTGCAATGATCGCCAACCGAACCTTTCGTAATATGTCTTTCCGGAATGCCGTGATAGCTGAAAAGAAAGTGATCATAATCAGTCTCTTTTATCATCTTTTTGGCATTATCTACGATGGTATCCAAAAACAACTCCTCCTCAAAAAACTGGGAAGTGAATTTAATATCAGGAATGATCTGCCAGTCTTTTACTAACTCCATCACTTTGTCTTGAACAGAACCTGTGCTTGCGGAGGCATATTGTGGAAACAATGGAATCACGTGAATAGAAGCACAATTTTTTAAAGATTCCAATCCCTCTTGAATAGATGGACTTTGATACCTCATCGCCAATTCAATCTGATATTCTTCAGAAACAATTTTTCGTAACTTATCTCTAGCTTCAAATCCGTAATATTTAAGAGGGGAACCCTTTTCGTCAAAAAGATTTCTATACTCTTTGGCAGATTTGGGAGCACGCAATGGAGCGATTATTAAATTGATTAACATCCATCGTTTCCAAAATGGAACGTCGATCACTCTTTTGTCCATCAAAAACTCACGGAGATATTTTCTAACATCAGGAACTGCAGTAGAATCTGGTGTCCCTAGGTTGACAAGTAAAACGCCTTTTTTCTTCATTTTTTATATCGAGGCGCAAAACACGCCAAACAGAATTTTAAAATCAACAATTATCGGATCGAATTGTTAGAGGATATTGGCTTCCCAAATAATGATTCCGTAAACCAAAAATCTAAGAAAGCGAAATAGCGAGAACCAAAGATATTTTCTAAACGAATACTTAACAGAACCTATTAACATGGCAATTCCTGAAAAAGGCACTGGTGTAAGCGCTGCTACAATCACTAGAAAACCACCATAGTTATTCAGATGATCCTCAAATTTTCCAAAAACCTGTTTCTTCATCTGCTTATAGAAATGAGTATTGTTCAAATATTCACCAATCAGAAAACCAGCTATTCCTGCTACATAAGAAATGGCTGATAGAGCAATTACATTATTGGTATAGTCACCCAAGTCCTCTGATCTAAGCGACCAAATAATGAAAAACTCTGGAGGGATAATTCCAAAAATGATTTCTGAACCTAAGAAAATTAAATAGACAATTGTTGGTTGTTCATAAACGGGTCCAAGAACTGTCTCAAGAGTAAAGTCGTAATTTTTATGCAGGAAAATGTATCCCGTCACAATAATAGCCAACCAAATGAAGCCCTTGATAAGATTTCTTATCAGAAATTTTCGTCTATCAGGTAACTGCTTTTGAGAATCTTGAGACATACTTTTAGCTAACTGTCATTGCGAAATTATTGTTCATTAGTATTCGCTTCTGGTTGTTTAGTTGGTATTGATTTTGAAAATGTCACCATCCAGTATGGATCTTTTAGCTCAGTATATCTTCCATAGAATTGAGTAAGCATAATTTTCACTGAGTAGTTGAGTCTATTTACTGCATCATTATAATAGTCCTTTCTATTTTTTGGGTGATAAATAAAGAACTTAACGATTGGGAAAGCCACCGTTCTGAAATCACCAAGAATCTTCTTGACGTCAGCTCTGTCTTTCTCCAGTTTCACAATAGCACCCTTGCAGCACGCACCAAGCCCTTTTATTAACGCTATGTAAATACCATTTACTTCCTTTTCTTTCTCCTCCAATTCTGTTGCTGCTTCATCACAAAAAGCATTGAGAATACGAAGAGAAGGTAAGCTCATACTCGCTTCAGTAAAAACATCTGGTTGCCACAGAATCTCCCTGAAGGTAAAAAGAGAAGGAAGCAACTCCGTATCGTATTCCTCATCATTCTTAAGCTCCATCATGGTGCTATTAGTAATTCCTGTTACCTTGATTTTTCCAGCACATAGTACATATTCCCAGCCCTTCTCGCTGCTATCTACAAGTTTTAAAAAATTCCATATTTCGTTCAGGGCTATTTTCATAGTATGTTTCTCAAAGCTATGATAAATAAAATTTCATCATTCGCATGAATGACTTTAAATCAATTCATCTTTTAGCATCATCAAAGGGTTAAAATGGAAAATTTAAATTAATTCAACTCTAGTTGATAACTTCATGCCGTGGAAAAAAGATGGGTATATAAAGAGGAGCCAGACAAAGACTTGGTGGACGAACTGAGTAAGTCCATCAACATAAACCCTTATTTGGCAAAAATATTGATTCAGCGAGGTATAGACTCCTTTGATGATGCCAAGGAATTTTTCCGCCCATCTCTACACAAACTTCATGATCCATTTCTTATGAAGAATATGGACACAGCCGTGAATCGTTTAACGGAAGCTATTTTCAGTGAAGAAAAAATTCTTCTCTATGGGGATTATGATGTTGATGGCACTACCTCTGTAAGCTTACTTTTCTTGTTTCTAAAAAAATATTCTCCAAAAATTGAATTCTACATTCCAGATCGCTACACAGAAGGGTATGGTATTTCAGAAAAGGGAGTGAATTATGCCATAGAAAATAAGTTTGATCTCATCATTGCTTTAGACTGTGGGATCAGAGCGATAGAAAGAGCTGATCAAGCAAAAATGGGAGGTATTGATTTGATTATTTGCGATCATCATTTACCCGGAGACCAGCTTCCAGACGCATATGCTATTTTGGATCAAAAACAGACCGATTGTGCATATCCATTCAAAGAGCTCTCTGGATGTGGTGTTGGCTTTAAGTTGTTGGAAGGTTTCTGTCAGCAAAATACCATAGATAAAGAAGAACTTTTTGAATTTTTGGACCTACTAGCAGTCAGTATCGCATCAGATATTGTTCCAATAGTTGGGGAGAATAGGATACTAGCTTATTACGGGTTGAAGAAGCTCAATCATAGTCCATCAGCAGGATTGAAATCTTTGATTGAAATAAGTGGAAAGAAAAATTGGCTTTCCATTACAGATGTCGTTTTTTCTATTGGTCCAAGAATCAATGCGGCGGGGAGACTATCGCACGCCAAAGAATCTGTACATCTTTTGATTGGTGATAAAAGTGAGACAACTGCGTTTGCTGACAATCTGAATACCAAAAATATAGAGCGGAGAGAATACGATCAGAGTATTACTGCCGAAGCTTTAGAAATGATAGAAACGTTTCCGGAGGGTAAGAAATCTACTGTTCTATATAAGGAATCATGGCATAAAGGGGTGATAGGTATAGTGGCGTCTAGATGTATTGAGCATTACTACAGACCTACTATTATACTTACAGAATCAGAAGGGAAAGCAACAGGATCTGCTCGTTCGGTAGATGGATTTGATGTACATGAAGCCATTAATCAATGTGCTGATCTGTTAGATCAGTTTGGGGGTCATAAATATGCCGCAGGACTAACTATGCCAATTGCAAATGTGGAAGCTTTTCAGCATCGATTTGAAGAAGTGGTATCTGAGCGTATTTTACCAGATCAACTCATACCCAAAGTGGTAATTGATACTGAGATGTTGCTTTCTGATATCACTTTCAAGACGCTGAGTATTATGGATCAAATGGCTCCTTTTGGTCCACAAAATTTATCTCCTGTCTTTGGCACAAAAAATGTAACGGTGAGTGCTCTGCCTAATGTGCTAAAAGACAAGCACCTGAAAGGAACAGTGGTAGAGATGGGAAAAAAGAAGCAATATGAGTTCATCGGTTTCGGATTGGGTCACAAGATTGACCAAATCAAATTAGGGGAACCATTTGAAATAGCATACCACCTAGAAGAGAATAATTATAGAGGAAATAAATCGCTGATCCTTAATCTGAAGGATATAAGATTTGATGCATAAATTGCAACTTGTTTATGGAATTAAGAGGAGAACACTTAGTAAAGAAGTATGGAAAGAGAACGGTCGTAAACGACATCTCTGTAACTGTAAAGCAAGGAGAAATTGTGGGTTTACTTGGACCAAATGGTGCTGGGAAAACCACTTCATTCTATATGATTGTGGGGATGGTAAAACCCAATGAAGGGCATATTTTTTTAGATGATGAAGACATCACTGATTTACCGATGTTCAGGCGAGCAAAAAAAGGCCTTGGTTATCTAGCGCAAGAAGCATCTGTTTTTAGAGAGCTTTCTGTAGAGGACAATATTTTGGCGGTGCTGGAAATGACCAAGCTGACTAAGCAAGAGCAGAAAGAGAAAGCAGAAAGTTTGTTGGAAGAGTTTAGCTTAACTCATGTTCGTAAAAACTTAGGTAAAGTACTTTCAGGTGGAGAGAGAAGAAGAACAGAAATTGCCAGAGCACTCGCTATGGATCCAAAATTCGTTTTGCTAGATGAGCCTTTTGCTGGTGTAGACCCTATTGCAGTAGAAGAAATTCAGACGATTGTTGCTCAATTGAAAAACAAAAACATCGGCATTCTCATCACCGATCACAATGTAAATGAGACATTATCTATCACAGATAGAGCGTATTTGATGTTTGAGGGGAAACTCCTCAAGGCAGGTACTGCTGAAGAATTAGCCGCAGATGAAATTGTAAGAAAAGTCTACTTAGGTAAACACTTTGAGCTTAAAAGGAAGGTCTGATAATTAGACATTAACCACTCATTTTTAATATTTCTTAATTTATTATTCTAATAATTGTAACATTAAAACTACAATTAAGGTATAAGGTTAATTATAATAACTACTTTTAAGGTAAATATTGTAATTATGGGAAAACATCAACTAGGAGAATTCGAGGAAGTAGTGATGCTCAC
>CAYGTD010000214.1:0-6451 GCA_964352725.1 uncultured Roseivirgaceae bacterium | reverse complement strand
TAGCTCCTCTCTGCATCACTACCAAAAAACCGAGTGAATTCTTGAGGATCACCAGTCAATGGATCAACTAAATAAAAATCGTAGGTAAGTAAGTCTTCTAATTCCTCCAAATGCTCATCAACATCAAAAGGCTTTTTTAAAATTTTAAATATTCTTGAAACGCCATCAGCTATCAGCTTATTTTCATCCTTCCATTTCTTTCCTAGCGCATTTAGAGAAGCCATTAACCCTTCATTCGAAGCAAGGTTTGGAGTAGCCAGTGTGATTATAGCCACATAATCATCTAAATTAACTTTACTATAATCATCGTCTTTAATGAGTTGAATTTCTGCATTCTCGCGAGAAATTTGGTACATCAGTGTTGTTAGAAATTTATAGAAATTACTCACCCATCCCTTCAATCCTCCTTCAAGAGACTGATCATCTTTCTCAGAATAAATTAACGCTATTGTTCGATTACTGCTCATTAGTTGAGATTAGGCGAGTTAAGGAAGGTGATACAATATTTACCATAAAAATACATCTTACTATTTTAACTAAATAATGCTTCTACAATTTCTGACTCTTCTTTGACGTGATCATCGTTTAATATATCCACCCAACATTCCATAATTTCTATATGACGTGACATTAAATTCAGTAATTCCTCTTTGCGCAAGAGCAATAAAGTACATTCATTCCTAGTCAAAGCAGTAAATGTGAAAGGATCAGTTTCAACAAGATTTTTCTCTCCAAACACATCACCTTTTCCCTTCTGTCCTATTTTCTTATCCCCTTCATAAATATCAACATCACCATCTAAGACCACATACATTGGTTCCATTCCACTATCCCCTTCTCTCACCACTGTGGTCCCCATTTTTACTTTCACCTCTTCAAATTGTTCTGCTAAATAGGTTACGAGCTCTCCGGAAATATTTTCTAGCAATTCTATTTTCTTTAATAAAACCACACGCTCAATGAGCAGTAATTTTTGATGGTACTCTTCATCTTGATCTCTAAATACAGGTGGAAGTATTGCTCTATCTAATCCCTTTTTAGTTGCAGGTTTTAATCTCTTTGTGTGCTCATGGTAGGCCTTTTTGTCAATCGAGTAAATAACAAATGCTGCAGTCTGAAGTAGCAGTGGATCTGGATTAAAAAGATTCGCAATTAAGTCAGGTGTCACCTCTACTCCCAATTGACTAATCCGGTACATGGAAAGTGCTTTTGTAAATCGATTTATTCGGTTGTAATCACGATTTATTATTTGAAGTAATAGATCTTCATAGGATTCAAAGTCTTCTGGAGGATAATGATTTTGAAGTTTTGTTAAACGCTCCTGCACTTTCAATTCATCCATTACAGGAATTAATTTTGGCTTTAATTCTTCATCGATGAAGATATCCATCATTTCAACAGCAAAAGTGATACTTTCGGTAGTTCCATTTTGGATATTTTCTTTTGCTAGAAGTACATTTTGTGGATCATATATCATACCCAAAAGCATGAAAATATTATCGTAATTTTTACGGTCTTCATCGATCATGGCCTCATAAAGCATTAAATCAATGTCATCTTCTCTTGGTATATCAAGGCCTGATTTAATATTCCATGCAATGTCCCCAATTTCACCCTCTACTGCTATTTTTATTCTTGATGCCTGAAAATCTCTTCCAACAAATCCTGTGTAGCTTAGGGAAAGCAGAAGTTGTGATACAATTTTTCTATCAGGATAATCTATTTTTTTCCAAAGCAATTCGGTCGCCCCTCTTCCACCAATTCTTCCTAGAATCTGAATGATTCGGATCATGGTAGCATGGTACTGCCCCGTTTTATAGAATGCCGTATCAATGGTATGAAATGCACTTTCACCAGCAGCTTTCAACGCTGACATGGCTGCATTTCCATAGGTGGATAAATGTAGGTTTTCAATTAAAATAGGCCAAAGTTCAGGACGTTTTACTTTTCCTGCTGAAATCATAGCTGCAGTTCTAACTTGAGGATTAATATCTCTCATCAGCTCTACTATAAAAGTGATATGACGATCTTCTGTAGCTTTCGCTAGAAGTCGGGCTCCCCTTACTCTTTCAACATATTCAGTCGACCTAACTAATGCTTTAATATTGACATCAGTCAGTTTAAAGTCATTAGCCTCCTTTAATTGTTGATACGTTTTATTAGCAACTACTAATACATCTTCATTACCCTCTGTTTTTAAATCTTTCTCTACTATCTCAAATGCCTCCCAGCAGAGACGTTCCCCCAACTTAGCATAAGCGTATGTTCTTACATCTGGTGAGCGTGCGTTTAATAAGTCCAACAAGACGAATTCAAACTCTATCGGTTCTAATTTTTCGAAAAGCTTGAGCGCATTGATTACCCTTGAAGGATCCTTTATTTTAACCTCTCTTTTAAGAATGTTGATTGTGTTGTTTTCGTTTCTCTTTCCCTGTCCCTCCAGATTGGCTTTTTGGTTTTCTAGCGTTGACTTTAGTGTCTTTTTATACTCTTCAAAAAGCTTCCCTGATAGATAAACTACTATACCCGCTAAAACCAAAATGAAGTATGAATAATGAATAAGTTTGAAGAAAACGAGCAAACCAAGTCCCATTTGCAAGGCTCCCGCAACGAAAACTGCTATTTCATTGACCACACCTTCAATTCGAGTTTGAATATCAAAACGGATTTTGATATCAAGAGGAAGAAAGAAAAGCTTAAAGGCAGGATTCTCCAATGCATCTTTCAACGATGCTGTGAATAGCTTACCTACAGCAATTAGTACGAAGAAGAGTATATAGTCGTTATTCTTAACCTCATATTCGAAAAAATGACCCGCTATTATCGCCCCAACTGTAAAAAGCCCTAGGATTAGAGGCATGGTCATTAAGGCTATTTTCAAACCAAATCGACCAATTATTATATCATTAACAAAACTTTGAATGATGAAAGAAAATATGATGACTGTACCTGCGAAGAACGATAAGAAATTAGTTAGCTCTGTCTCGTCTGTATACATCGTCTCTGTGGCACTTAAAAAAGTGTAATTCACAAAGACAGATGCCCCCATTGAAAAAATTAAAAACACAGAAAGAAGGCGCAGATATTTATCTTTAATAAGACTGAAGAAATTGATCTTTTTAACTTCCTCTCCAGCAACACTCTTCGTAGCTTTATCAATATTGAAATTAAGGGTCAATAACAAAGTGAATATAAAAACGCCGGTTGAAGCGATGGCAGAAGCAACCAAAAGATCGTATGTTTCATCAATTAGCCCAAACTTCCTCATTAACGGTATACTAAAGAAAGCAACCATTGTCGCTAATAATTGGCCAGTATCAATTCCTCCTATAATTCTTTTTGATTGTCTTAAGTCAAATATTCTACCAAATAGGCCCCAGAATCCCAATAAGGTGATCGATATTACTGGCCCGATCATTACAAAAAGAATAAATGGTAAAATTTGAAATTCTCCGCTTAACCCTTCATCGTACCCAAGTAATGTAAACGAAACACGTAAGGACGTGATAAATAAAAGGATCAGAAATGTAGTGGATAAAACTAGTGTTGAGAAATTTATCTTTCGTTGTAGGTATACAAAAAGAACTGTCGAAAGAATTCCAGCTGCTCCAGCTGAGAAAAATGCTACGGGTAGCCATTCATCACCTAGGACCAGTAAAAAGAGTGTTTCAGCCCCAATCTGGTAGGTAGCAATGAGAATTCCCATAAAGAATCCTTTGCCTAGTAAAAGCAACATTTGCTTTTCCTCTCCTCTTTCTCCTCCTAAAAACTTTAATAATGCTTGAACCACGTTGGTGAATGTGTTAGGGTGAAGTCTAAGTTAGTTATACTTTCAGAATAATGAGAACTATTAAATGCTTTGAATAAGAATACGAAAAAGATCTAAAAGAAATATCCAATTATTTCTTCTTTTTATTACTTTCAGCACTTGTACTTCCCCCTTTTCTCTTTAGATCAGAATTGTAGTTGATTAAATATCCTATCGATATGCTGGCGTAATTTCTACTATACTCCCAATTTTCCCTATAATAATCTTGATCATCAGGTGATCCGTAAATATTACCATCTCTATCAGAATTTTGCGCCATATTACTATGACTCCAAGTATATCTGAAATCGATCATTATTCTGGCTCCATTTGGCAAATCATATAAAAAACCCCCTCCTATAGCTAGTCCAAACTGAAGAATGTTAGGCTCATCAACTAACAAATTTTGATCTTGAATATCTCCAGATTTATCTGAACTAAACCTTAATTTAAAAGGATATGGCAAAGCACTAAAGGTAGAGTCGCCAGGAACCGTCCCAAATACAGCGCCTTCGTCATTCGATAATAAATCACTTTCTCCTTTGCCTCCTAGCCAAAAGCTAAGTCTTGGTCCCCCATTAGCATAATACTTTAAATAACCTCTACCCATGGTCACTCTAAACATCACAGGAATACTTAGATAATGAGTGGTCATGTTCACTGCCTCTGCATTTCCATTAGTAAACTTGTCTTTTAAAGAATAGCCAACTCGTTCATAAACAAGTTCGCCATAAGCCGCATATGTATCTGTTGCTGAGTAGGCGAAAGCTAATCCACCTTGAAAATTCAAATCATTCGCTATGTCATAGGAATCTCTATATTCTTTATCTTGATAAATAAATCGATTATAACTTATCCCTGCTTTTGGCCCAAACCAATACTGAGAAAAAGAAGAGAATGCTGCCGAAATAAAAAAAATAACTAAAAAACTTCGCATTTTTATGTGAGTTGTTTCTGGGTATAGAGTGTAATAATACTAAATACTAGCATCTCTTATCAGTCAATTCGCCTAATATTATTAGATATTAGTTGAATATTCATCATATCGTAGCTGGAAAAAGCACTAAGCACATTTCATACTAATTTGTTACGGGTAGTGTTTTATGTAATTATTTTGATAATTTAGAGTTTATCTATCAAAGAAATCCATCTTTTGAGACAATTGACCTTTTTTAATATGGTAATTCAACAGAAATTTAGAATCCTATTAATAGCAGGATTTTTAGGGTTATTTCCGTTAATTGCTAAATCACAGCAACCGCAAGTTTACAATCAATTCTTCATGAATCCTTACATGTACAATCCCGCCTATGCGGGTGTAGAAGGACACTCCGTTCTTTTTGTGATGTATCGAAATCAATGGAGCAATATTCAAGATGCTCCTAAAGTAACTCATGCTAGTTTCCATGTCCCCCTTAAAGGCGGTATAGCTTTAGGAGGAGCAGCTTTTAATGTCTCTCAAGGACTCTTAACCACCTCCGCTGCGAAATTCACCGCAGGTTACCTAGTTAATATTGATAGAACACATTTCTTGCGCTTTGGAATGTCAATTGGCGGAGGCATGAATGGATTGAATCTTTCTGAATTTGATTCCCCTGACGATGAAGCATTTAATGGGTTCAAAGATCAAAGCAGTTTCTTAATTGGTGATTTTGGGGTAACCTATCACTTTGGTCATTTCAATGTGGGCGTTTCGTTACCCAATTTATTTTCATATAATCCAGTAACACAAAAAGAAGTTTCTGTCATTGGATTTTCTCCTACAGATAACGTCCTGTTCAAGATGAACTACAGAGGCCATATCAATGATGACATTGCTATCGAACCTCATGTTATATATAGATATAGCGCTGTGATTCCTCATCAATTTGAGGGAACGCTAATAGCACACTTAAAACACTTAGTTTGGGTGGGTGCTTCCTACAGACAAGATGCTGGAATTGTAGGGCTTGTAGGAGCAAAAGTAAAAGAGAAGATAGGAATTGGTTTTGCTTATGAAATTGGCAACCCAAATATCTCTACTGATCTTGGGCCAACTCTTGAAGTTAATATTGGGTACCACCTAGGTACTAAAAAAGATCATGCCGAGCATGTTTCCTCTTTTATAAAAAGTCATAGACTTTCTGCGGAGCAGCGAGCAAAAGAGGCAGAGTTGGAGAGACAAAAACAATTGGCTGCTTTACAAGCTAGTAGAGTTAAGGAAGAATCTAATGACGATGAACTCAGTATTGCAAAACCTACTAAATCTTCCACATTGGAGGAACCAAAAGTAGATGTAGAGGAACCAAAAGAGGAAACACCAACAGAGGTAGCAGATTGGGATCATCAGGAAGAGCATGAAGAAATTACCAGAACAAATGAACTTGGTGAGGAAGAAACAGGAATTAGACTAGAAAAACCTGATGGATCAGGAGTTGTGTTGAGCTGGATTCCTTCTGAAGAGGCGGAAGACCTAAAAGTAGCATCAGATGGTCATTTAGAGCGTGAACTTGACGATGGAACAAAAGAGGTCGGAGTTAAATACGAGAAAAAGAAAGAAGATGGATCGGTTGAAAATATTGTTAAATGGGATAAAGTAATCAATGAAAAGCAAGCAGAAATTATCGCTGCAAATCCAGAGCTTACTGAAACGGAGCATAAAGA
>CAYGTD010000213.1:0-6463 GCA_964352725.1 uncultured Roseivirgaceae bacterium | reverse complement strand
TTTTAGGGACAATTGTTTTTTATATTTGCAGCATAGAAATAACACAAAAGGGAAAACGGCTTCATTATGAGGCCGTTATTTTTTGTTTAAAGGTGTACCCATTATGGCAGTTAATTACTACACGAAAGAAGGATTGCAGAAGCTGAAAGATGAGCTTAATGAACTGAGGACGAAGGGAAGATCAGATATGTCTAAGCAAATAGCAGAAGCGAGAGATAAGGGTGATTTGAGTGAAAATGCTGAGTATGATGCAGCGAAGGAAGCACAAGGCTTGATGGAGTTGAAGATTAAAAAACTCGAAGCTGTAGTGGGTGACGCTAGAATAATTGATGAATCCACGATTGATACTTCAAAGGTTTCAATCCTTTCGAGGGTTAAAATCAAGAATAGCAAGAATAATATGGAGGTTTCTTATCAGCTGGTTGCTGAAGAGGAAGCTGATTTGAAGAGCGGAAAAATCTCCATTCAGTCTCCTATTGGAAAAGGACTTCTTGGAAAGAAAAAAGGAGAGAAAGCGAAGATAAAAGTGCCAGCAGGCGATTTGGAATTCGAAATTCTTGACATCACGCTATAATGGCCTCTATCTTCACCAAGATTATCAATAGAGAAATTCCTGCTCACATAGTAGCAGAAAACGACAACTATTTGGCTTTTCTTGACATTGCTCCTTTGGTAGAAGGTCATACCTTGGTGATCCCAAAAAAAGAAGTGGATTACATTTATGACTTAGATGATGAAACGCTTTCTGGACTTCATCTTTTTGCGAAGAAAGTAGCGGCTGCCATTGAGAAGACGGTCCCATGTGAACGAGTAGGAGTTGCCGTAATTGGTTTGGAAGTGCCTCATGCACATATTCATTTAATTCCAATCAATTCTATGGACGATATGAATTTCGACAATGTGAAATTGTCATTATCTAATGAGGAGCTAGCGGAGACCGCTAAGAAAATCAGCGCTTCTTTTTGAGTTTCAGAGTAATTAGAAATTAATTAGGGTTGAATTTTTCAACCCTTTTTTTGTGTCTAATGATCCTCTCAGTTCTAGAATTTTTTGTATTGAATTCCTAGGATATTTATACCTAATTCATTTGCTGAACACAAAGTAAAATTGATAGATCCCAAGTCGTTTAAAAGTATAAATCAAGACCTTATTCATCAATCGGTTTTAATCTTTTCTTATCCAAGTGCTCTACCCCTTCCTTTATCCAAAGAGGAGGGGGAACATCCTTAAGATAATAATCGAAGTATTGCTTCATCCGAATTTGAAAATCTTTTTGATTCGCTTCCTTTTGAAGGTGATGTGGCTCATCAGGATAGGATAGTAAGATCACCTCTTTTCCAAGTCTGCGGGCTGTCGTGTAATATTCCAGCCCCTGTAGCCAATCTACAGCCCCATCTGCTGTACCATGCAAGATTAAAAATGGTGTGGATATATTTTTTGCATGGTGAATAGGAGACTGGCTTCTATAAAGCTCCATATTATCCCACGGACTAACACCCATTCTGCCTTGTGACCATTCCAGAATTGGTCCGTTTAGATTGCCTGTACGTTTATAGGCCACATTGTACATGCTGATCAGATTGGTTAGTGGTGCTCCTGTAACGACACAAGCAAACATATCCGTTTGTGTGAGGATAAAAGAAGACTGATAGCCACCCCAACTATGCCCTTGCAAGCCAATGCGCTCTGGGTCTGCATATCCTAAGTCAATCACCTTTTGTGCAGAAGAAGTAATATCGTCTAACGCAGAGCTTCCCGGTTTACCTTCGTCATAGGTGATATCAGGCATTAGCACTAAGTAGCCGTTGCTGGCATATGTAGACATGTGAGGCCTATCATCATAGGTAGGCATAGAAAAGGAGTGATGTCGCTGTGATAATTTTTGATAGAAATAGATGATCATCGGATATTTTTTTCCTTTTTTATAATCTGCAGGTAAGGCCAAGGTTGCTTGTAATTTGTTTCCTCGTTTATCAGTGTAATCCACCAATACTCTTCGTCCCCATTTAAATTCAGCTATTTGTGGATTAGCATTTGTGATCTTTTTTGGTTTTTTGAAAGAAAGATCGGCCACCCAATAATCCGGGAATTCCTCAAACGTCTGCTCAGAATATATGACGACATCAGCATCCTTTGCTTTTGTAGGTCTTCCCAGCATTTTATCAACATATCGAAGTGACTTTGGCTTCTCACCAAATGTCACTTCATAGAATCCAGATTTCTTAGTCCATTCCCCATAGGCACTTATTAGCAACGGCTTTTTAACATTAAGCGTGTCCGCTTCTGGGTCTAGCTGCACTAGTCGAAATCGAACCTCTTCTTCATCACCTATTCCCTGAGTGAGGTTCACTACTTCTTCCGTTTTAAGCGAGAAGGCATAGATGTCATATTTGTTATTGACCATTAGCCAATTACCATCGCCCGACCAACCACCTATTCCATACGTGGGTTTCTCTACTGGAACATCAAACTCTTTGTTTTCAAAACTAACATCTGCTCTCTCGGTGATATTGGTGGTTTTACCTGACGCAAGGTCATAAAGCATTACAGCGCCATCACGAGAATAAACAGCATAATTGCCCATAGGTGAAATACCCATATCATGAAAAACCTTCTCGGCGATGAGAGACGTTGCTCCACTTTCGGTGTTGATGCGATAGAGGTCGGCATAGCCTGAAGGCATATTTCTTTTTGTACGATAAGCAGTGTCTACTGATGAGACTGCCCATGGAGACTTTTCATTGTTATCCACATTGGCCATATCTGCAGTCTCTAACCTCACAAAACCCTTCGTTTTTAGATTCACTACTGATAAAAAGGTCGCTTTTTTATCTTGATTCGCTGTGTTCATTTGACGTGATTGTACCACTTCGTCTTTCCAATGCCACACATCTACATTGGCCTCCAGTTCATCTTCCTTTTTCAGTTCATCCTGCTGCTCCTTAATGCCTATAAAAAGCTGAGTGCCGGTATCGTTCCAAGTAGGAGTGTAATATTCACTCATTACTTGTTGCGCAGGGAAGCTTGTGCTTTCCCCCGAAACAAATGTCATAGGTTGCGCTAATGCATTCATCCCTGGCTTTAGTTCAGATATCCAAAGCAATGTGTTATCACGTTGCATTTTACCCGTTGGAGTATCACCAAATAGTACTGCTAATCTGTCCCCTTGCTCGTTCCATGAAATCTGACTGTAGGTATCCTGCCCTGTGTGTAGAGGCCAGGTTCTGTAGTTGTCTAAGTCTTTGATATAAATGCCATTGCCATTATCTCCATCAGCATCGATGAGATAGGCAAGAAGCAACCCTGATTCATTAAAGCCATAGCTGGATACATTACCTATGTTAAAGGAGGCTCCATTGATCAAGTTTTTAACAATGAGATCAGTTCCCGAATGTTTTGCGTCTGGGTTGGATTTTGTTTTCTTAATTGCAAGGTAATTGGAGGCTTCAGAAAATTGATATCCATCCACATCCTTAACGGTATCCACTTTTTGGCTACTTAGGTTATAAAGGAAGAGCGCGCTGGTCACAGGTTTTTTCGCTTCTTTTAATGCTTTGGCTTCTGTTTCTGAAGGTTCAACTAGAAAAGCAAGCCATTTACTGTCGTTGGAAAAGTTGACCGTCTTGGCATTTTGTGCGCTGTATACGGTATCTCCTTCAATTTCATGCACAAAAAAGGTAGCAGTGTCACTTTTATTAGGTTGATAAGTATACGTCATCCATTTACCATTAGGTGAAATAGTGGTATTAGTGATTTGACTCCATTGTTTGTAATCTTCGAGGGTCAGTGCCTTTTTTTCTTGCGCAGAAAGGGAAAAAAAACAGAGGCTAAAAAGCATGCTAAGGCAAAGTATTCGCATAAGATGAAGGTTGATTAGAGATATAGGTTATAAAGTGATACTAAATATACACTTTTTATATCTCCAAGCGGGCGCTTAATTTCCGATTATGGGATGCTTTAGCTCTCCATTATCTGTAATGGAGCTAGAAACTGACAGGATTGAAATTCTCAATTGCTGACGTCAATGAATTGAAATGGTCTAAATGATCCGGAAGGTATTCGATATTAAAAAATAGAACTCCCCGTAATCTCAGTAAGGAGTTCTAGTGCTCTCATGCCAGCTGTGGAGTTGCCTTTTTCGTTCAGTTTGGGACTCCATACTGCCACGCTATACATGTTGGGGTATACGGCTACAATGCCACCACCTACACCACTTTTGCCTGGTAGCCCTACACGAAAAGAAAATTCACCTGCTTCATCGTAGAATCCACAAGTCTGCATAATGGCGTTGATTCTTTTGGTTTGCTGTGGACTAATGATCTGTTCTTTGGTATCTAAAGTTTCCCCGCGATTGGCAAAGAGTAAAAAAGTACGAGCTAGTTCTTTGCAAGACATACTGATGGAGCAGGTATCAAAATAAAAGTTTAGCACCGTTTCTACATCATTCTTAATATTATTAAACGCTTTCATCAGGTTGATCATCGCGCGATTGTGATGCCCTTCTGCTTTCTCTGATGCTGCTACTTTATTATTGTAATCGATCGTGTTGTCACCCGCAACCTTACGTACAAAATCAAGGTATTCTTTCTTGGGATCTTTTAGGCGACTCACCAAAATATCACATACTACTAAAGCACCTGAATTGATCAACGGATTTCTGGGGATTCCTGCTTCATGCTCTAGTTGCACCAGTGAATTGAACGGATCACCTGAAGGCTCTACATCTACTCGCTCCCAGATGGATTCGCCCTCTTGCAATAAGGCCAGTGAGAGCGAAAGGACCTTGGAAATACTCTGAGTAGAAAAGCGTTCTTCAGAATCTCCAAAGCAAAACTCTTGACCAATAATGCTGGATAGGTGCATTCCAAATTTCCCCGGATCGACTTTAGCCAGCTCTGGAATGTATGAAGCTACTTCTCCAGTCTGTTCACCTGCATTTACTTGCTTTTCTATGGTATTTAAAATTCCTTGATAGTCCATTGCTGCAAAGGAACACAACCTTTAGGAGCTTACCGATGGATATACTTTTTTGTTGAAGGTGTAAGAGATCATCAAAAGAAGAAGTGCCACAGTAGCGGTAATATGCCCGCCATCTTTCACGGCTAGATGTCCTTCAATCGCCAACGAAAAATCGATTAGAAAACCGAAATAGGCCCATTCCTTTAACGTGTTGTTTTTGTTTGAAACGATGGCAATAATCCCAAGTATTTTAAGAGTAGCTAATGGAATAACGATTCTGGAAGGATAGCCAAGTGATTGAAATATCTCTTGCACCATCTCTGTTTTCACCAAGTACATGATGGAGGAGACAATCATCAGTAGGGAGAGCAGACCTGTGGAAATCCAATAAATGATTTTATTGGTCATAGAGCAAGTATTTTTTTCTTTTCAATTTGAACGCATCTAGATCATCTTTCCAAGCAGCTCTTATTTCGTCTTCAGTCATCCCCTGTTTAATCTGTTGTTCTAGTAGGTCATTACCTGCTAAACGCTTGAAATAATCATTGAAGAAGTCGTCACGCCCCATCATCTGATAAGCTTCAATCAAGGGTTGTAGCGAAAATTGATATGCAGGGGTTGAGCCCGTCCACGTTTTTCCATAACACTTCTGATTTTCTAAAGGAGGCCATTTGGCACCTTCTCGAGAGACAGGGGTGAAGGAATAGGTAGTATCAGGATAGTCTGGATGACCGATGTGCTGAAACGCATAATCTGTACCTCGTCCTACAGACATGATGGTTCCTTCAAATAAGCAAAGACTGGGGTATAAAGAAATACTTAGATCATCAGGTAAGTTGGGTGATGGCTTTATGGGAAGTGAGTAAGTCGTTTGATGATCCCAATGCTGCATAGAGACCACTGAGACTTCTGTTTTTATACTATTTTTTAGCCAGCCTTCACCATTGATCATCAATGCTAATTCTCCAATTGTCATTCCATGAACGATCGGAATTTGATGCATTCCTACAAATGATTGCAAAGCGGTATCTAAAACTGGTCCATCTACATAACTCCCGTGTGGATTGGGTCGATCAAGAATGATGACCGGAATATCGTTTTCAGCGCAAGCTTCTAACACATAATGCATGGTGCTGATGTATGTAAAAAATCGGGTACCTACATCTTGCATATCGAATAGCATGATGTCTATTCCTTCTAGTTGATCATTTGAAGGTTTTTTACTTTTTCCATAAATGGAAATTAGCTCAAAATTAGTTTCTTCTTCTTCATATTGAATTTCTACCCCGTCACTCGCAGTTCCTTTAAATCCATGCTCTGGAGTATATACTTTAGGGATTTCAATGCCCAATGCCAATAGTGTATCAGTAAGATGAGTTTCTCCAATTAATGAGCTATGATTGACAGCAAGACCTACTTTTTTTCCTTGGAGAAGAGGGAGATATTCTGTCAACTGATATGCTCCAGGAAGAGGAGAGGGGACTTTTTCTTGCGCACTATTTTG
>CAYGTD010000212.1:0-6557 GCA_964352725.1 uncultured Roseivirgaceae bacterium | reverse complement strand
CCTAGACCTAGGATCTGGACGAAAAGTCAATCGAAGTGCTGAGGTGTGAATCTCATCAATCTCAATCTTTTCCAGTTTCTCCAGCATTCGCTCCCTTGAGTTTACCTGATTAGTCTTAGAATAAGTGCCTTTAAAGCGCTCAATAAACGCCATGTTGTCAGCGATGAATTTTTGCTGCTCTTCGTATGCTTTGATCTGGTGTGCTCGACGATCTTTTCTCAGTTCTAAGTAGTGCGAATAGTTTGCTTTGTATTCGTAAATAGGGCCCATTGTTACCTCAATGGTTCGGTTGGTGATGTTGTCAATGAAAGCACGATCATGAGAAATAACCATGACTGCATTGGCACTGTTGAGCAAAAAATCCTCTAACCAAATCACTGATTCAATATCGATGTGGTTAGTTGGCTCATCTAGCAAAATCAAGTCGGGTTTTTGAAGCAGGATTTTGGCTAGCTCAATACGCATTCGCCAGCCACCGCTAAATTCTTTTGTTTGACGATGAAAATCCTCAGGTTTGAAACCCAATCCTTTCAACGCTTTCTCCACTTCCGCATCATAGTTTACATCTTCCAGCTGGTAGAATTTTTCGCCTAGATCGGTCACCCGTTCAATGATGCCCATGTACTCTGCACTCTCATAATCAGTGCGTGTTTCCAGTTGCTTGTTCAGTGCTTCCATCTCACTTTTCATCTGGAAAACTTTCTTAAAAGCTTTGGCTGCCTCCTCAAAAACGGTACAGTTGTCTTCCGTTAAAAGATGCTGAGGCAGGTACGCAATCACCGCATCTTTTGGTACACTTACTGATCCTTTGGAAGGTGTTTGATCGCCAGCAATGATCTTCATCATGGTCGACTTTCCCGCTCCATTTTTGCCCATCAGAGCTATTTTATCTGTAGGATTGATGACAAACGAGACATCACTAAAAAGAGTAGCCCCGCTGAAAGAAACGGATAAATTATCGACAGAAATCATTGCGTTGTTTTTAGAAAACGCGAAAATACTAAAATCAGACTGTCCTTTTTATACAAACGTATAAGCCCACCAAATTAATAGGAATTGCAAAGGAAGACGGATCGCCAATATCCAGACCATCTTTTTCTTCCGCCACCCTTTCATGAAATGATAGATATTGGCTGGGAAAACGGCAATAAGTAGAAATATGATCCCCCAAGCTGAAATAGATGTGTAAGCAGGAAAAAGCAAACCAATACCGAGCACCATTTCTGCTGCCCCACTAATCCAATTGAGTGCCTTATGCCATGGTAGAAATGGTGGGATAATCTTTAAATAGAACTTAGGATTAATGAAGTGATTGATTCCTGCAAGTATGTACAGGATCGCCATGATCCAGAGGGAAATTGTTTCGGTAGACATGCTTCGAAGTTATATTACTCTGTCTAATTCAAGACATTCATCATTCTGAATAGAACTTTAATCCTTTTGTGAGCATTACCATTATCAAACATCAATAAAATAATATGAAGGCCATTTGGAACGATCAAGTAATAGCAGAAAGTGATGATACCGTAGTAGTGGAAGGCAATCACTATTTTCCTCCATCATCTATCAAACAAGAGTTTTATAAAGAAACAGATACCCACTCAGTGTGTCCATGGAAAGGAAAGGCTAGTTACTATTCACTGCAAGTAAATGGTGAGGAAAACAAAGATGCAGCTTGGTACTATCCTGAGACGAGTGAACTAGCTAAAAACATCAAAGGCTATGTTGCTTTTTGGAAGGGCGTGAAAGTAGAAAATTAAGCTTTACTCTTCTTCATTTTTCCCAATTCAAAGCTGATATAGAATGCCCTTAAGATCATGGCTAAAACCAATGGGACTAAGGGCATTCCTAATGGTTGTGGGAGCAATGGCCAAACCACAAGCAAAAGGCAATATCCTACAGCCACTACCTTAAAATAATTTTTGATAAATCCTCGAAACCGTTCTTTATTGATAAGGAAAACAATAGGAAGATGAAAAGGAATGGCCCATAGAATATTCAAATTCCATTTGGACAAATGCTCTGTGCCAAACCACAAAAAAGCCACCCAGCAGCCCGCAAAACCCACCACAGAGAAGAGCAATACATCAATCCATTTAGTCCTTTTGCCAGTTTTGAAATTACGATTTGTAATAAATCCGACAACAAAAAATAGGATGATAAAGGTGTTTAAAGGTGTCAAAAAGCTATTTTTTATTTCCTCCATCTTAGGAGTAAAAGCATTGACGGATCTGGACACCAGACGAATATTTACCGAATCTCTATTAAATACTGCCTCCTCAAAAGCGAGAAATACATAGTCCGGGAGGAACATATACTCTTCAGCTGTTGCTTCATTATCTATTTGAGTTCCTAGGCCTAGATTAATTGCAAATTCACCCCAAGGCTGCAGATCCAAATAATCATCCATTAAATCCCGAATGGTCTTCCCCTCTTCCTTGTAGCTTAATTCAAAAGTGATTTTATCTGGGTGTACTTCTTCTAAAACGTCTTTTATTTTCGTAGCACAGTTGTCATACACATAGTTGTACAAGTATTCTGCATTCTCAGGTTTTGCATTGTTTTGAAGGAAATTAAATAATTGCTGTTTTTCTTCAGTGGTAAGGTTGAGATATTGCTCTCTTATAGACCGATTGTAGTATTTCTGAATTTTTAAAAACTGAGGGTATTTTCTCACCCCTATTTTGTACTTCAGTAGTCCTTTGGCAAAATTGAAAAAGAAATTTTCTTGCTCGAAATCGAAAAGACCATAGTCATAGATCCAATCCAAGCCTAATGAGGGATCATAGATTCGGATACCACTATGACCGAACGCTGACCAAACTTCACCTTGATACGGACCAACAGTAATCACTGCAATTTCAGCCTTTTCAGATAGCTGAACTTGAGCAGAAGCACTGACGCTCAAAAACACAAATACAAAAGTTACGTACGTCGAAAGCTTTGATATTACTTCTCTCATTCTTTTCAATTTGCTTCGGTCAAGCCGATCTTTGTTTGAATAATGCTGATCAATCTTCACGATAGTTTATCGCTTGCTTCAAAATTAACCCCTAAAAGGATAGTGAATGCATGGAATATTTGGTCAAGCTATCATTTATCTAAGAAAAAAGGAGAAGCCCATCTTTCAGGTTTCCCTATCAGTATGGCGATTGAGCCTACAACCGCATGTAATCTAAGGTGTCCTGAATGTCCTAGTGGCTTGCGTTCGTTTACTCGCCCAACCGGTAAACTAGACGTATCTCTCTTTGAAAAGATAATGCAGGATGTCAGCGATTATTTGCTTTATCTCACGTTCTATTTTCAGGGAGAGCCCTATCTAAATCCTCAATTTTTGGATATGGTACGCATTGCCTCCCAGCATAAAATTTACACTACCACATCAACAAATGCTCATTTTTTGAATGATGAGAATGCTAAAAAGACCATTGAGTCTGGACTGAGTAGATTGATTATTTCAATCGATGGGTCATCACAAGACACCTATGAGGCATATAGGAAAGAGGGTGATTTGAGTAAAGTGTTGGAAGGGACAAAGAACATTCTGAAATGGCGAAAAAAGCTAAAAAGCTCGTCTCCAAAGGTGGTTTGGCAATTCCTAGTAGTAAAACCCAACGAACATCAAATTCCAGAAATAAAGAAATTGGCCAAAGAGTATGGAGTGGACAAAGTTGCTTTTAAAACAGCTCAGATCTATGACTATCAAAGTGGAAGTGATCTAATCCCATCCATTGATAAGTATTCGAGATATAAAGAAGAAGCTGATGGCAGCTATTCCATTAAGAATGAATTAGAAAACAAGTGCTGGAAAATGTGGAATTCCTGCGTAATTACTTGGGACGGGAATGTGATTCCATGCTGCTTTGATAAAGACGCCACACACAATTTTGGAAATGTAGGGGATCAATCGTTTGAGACCATTTGGACTTCTGGAAAATATCAAAACTTCAGAAATGCCCTCTTAAAGTCGCGTTCTGAAATAGAGATTTGTAAAAACTGCACAGAAGGCCTAAAGGTTTGGGCGCAATAATTAACCTTTTTGTAATAACTTCGTAATTACTAATTATGAAAGCTTCAATTATTCAAATAGGAAACTCTAAAGGTCTAAGGCTAAACAAGCAGTTGTTGGAACAGTATCAGATTGGTGATAAGGTCGAGCTTATTTTAGAAAAAGATAGAATTATTCTAAAGCCTATCGCTGATTCAAGAGTTGGTTGGGATGAGTCATTTAAAGAAATGGCTCAAAAGGGAGATGATCGATTGTTGATGGATGATGTTTTTGAAGATGAAAACTTTGATGAATGGTCTTGAATCAATATGATGTAGTTCTTGTAAATTTAGACCCAACCATAGGTAGTGAAATCAACAAAACAAGACCCTGCCTAATTATTTCACCCAATGAAATAAATCATAATATAAATACGATCACTATTGCTCCTATGACAACTAGATCAAGAGCCTATCCAACCAGAGTTGCGGTAAAGCAGAATAATAAAAATGGCTGGGTGATTATAGATCAAATTAGAACGATTGATAAAAAAAGAGTCATAAAATTATTCGGAAAGTTGACCGGGAAAGAAGTAAAACAGATAAAACAAGTGATTAGAGAAACGTTTGTTGACTAAATCATCAAAAGTCTATTTGTTTCCAAACTATTCCACTTATTTCGCACTTGAAATCTCACACCCCATGAAATTCGACAGAAAGCAGCGCACCAACAAGGAACTCCTAGCCATTCATAAAGCTTTAGTTACTCCTCGCCTTATTGAGGATAAAATGCTCATCCTTCTTCGACAAGGAAAAATAAGTAAGTGGTTTTCCGGCATTGGTCAGGAGGCCATCTCAGTAGGTGCTGCGCTAGCACTAAACAAAGAAGAATATATTCTTCCAATGCATCGAAATCTAGGTGTATTCACTACACGTGATGTTCCTTTTCAGCGATTGTTTTCTCAGTTTCAAGGAAAATTGAATGGCTTTACCAAAGGACGAGATAGAAGTTTCCACTTTGGCACACAGGATTTTAATATCGTAGGAATGATTTCTCATCTTGGTCCACAGCTCGGCCTAGCCGATGGAATCGCCCTCTCTCACCTTTTGAAAAAAGAAGAAAAGGTAAGTCTCGTTTTTACAGGTGATGGTGGTACAAGTGAAGGAGATTTTCATGAGGCCGTAAATGTGGCTTCAGTTTGGAAACTAGCTGTCATTTTTGTTATTGAAAACAATGGATACGGACTTTCTACTCCAAGTAGGGAACAGTTCAATTTTGATTCATTTGTGGTAAAAGGTCCTGCTTACGGTATGGAAGCTTATTCAGTAGAGGGAAATTCTATTCTAGAAGTATTGAATGAATTGGAACCACTAGTGGAAGATATTCGCAAAAACCCGAGACCTATCATTTTTGAAGCCAAGACTTTCAGAATGAGGGGTCACGAAGAAGCTTCACGGACGAAATATGTACCGAAAGAGCTCATGGAAGAGTGGGCCAAGAAAGATCCTGTTAAGTCATTTGAAAGTTATCTGATTAAGCAGAAAGTGGTCACGAATGATCAGATAACAGAGATCAGAAAAGAGATTACCAAAGAAATAAGTGATGCTGTAAAAGCGGCTTTTGCTGAAGATAAAATTACAGTTAATCATGATCAGGAAATGGCTGACGTATATTTTCCCTTTGAGCAAAAAGTAATTGCTCCTAAAGGAAAAGAAACAGAAAAACGTTTTGTGGATGCTATTTCAGATGGATTAAGACAAAGTTTGGAAAAATATCCTGAGACCGTTTTTATGGGGCAGGATGTCGCAGATTATGGTGGCGTTTTCAAAATCAGTGAAGGCTTCATGGAGCAGTTTGGCAAAGAGCGAATCAGAAATACGCCTCTTTGTGAATCAGCGATTGTTGGTACAGGACTTGGTTTATCTATTGCTGGAATGAAAGCGATCGTTGAAATGCAGTTTGGTGATTTTGTTACAGAGGGATTCAATCAGATTGTAAATAACCTCGCGAAGATTCATTACCGCTGGGGTCAAAAAGCAGATGTGGTAATCAGAATGCCAACTGGTGCGGGTGTTGGTGCTGGACCATTCCACTCACAGTCTAATGAAGCATGGTTTTTCCATACTCCAGGATTAAAAATAGTTTATCCATCTAATCCACATGATGCGAAAGGATTGTTAGCTGCAGCTATAGAAGATCCAAATCCTTACCTATACTTCGAACATAAGGCGTTGTACCGATCTCTTTCCGGAAGTGTTCCTGATGCTTATTACACCACAGAAGTGGGCAAAGCAGTAGTGAATAGAGAGGGATCGGATTTATCCATTATTACGTATGGAATGGGTGTTCATTGGGCCAATGAAGTCGCCAATGAATCGGATGCTTCTATAGAAATTATAGACTTGAGAACAATCCTTCCTTGGGATAAAGAAACGGTGGCACATTCAGTTAGAAAAACAGGACGAGTGCTTGTGCTGCACGAAGATTGTATGACGGGAGGAATTGGAGGAGAGATCGCCTCTTGGATTTCAGAGAATTGCTTTGAGTCACTGGATGCACCTGTGATGAG
>CAYGTD010000211.1:0-6565 GCA_964352725.1 uncultured Roseivirgaceae bacterium | reverse complement strand
GCTCTACTATTTTATAGACTTTTTCATCGCGATTATCTTTTATGCTGGTGTTTTGAGAATAACCAAAGTTGATTATCAGAATGATTAGAAATAGACTAATATGAAATGTCCGCATGGTGCTAAATCTAATTATTTCTTGATACCACTTTCCTTTTAGCCTTTGTATCCTTAATAGCTACTTGAACAAGGCTCCTAACAGATTTTTAAGTTTAATCTGCAAGTTCTTTATAAGTATTATCTAAAAACTTACTACTCAAAAATGATTCGTTCTTTCACATCAAACCACTCTTTATACATGCCTTGATGAACAGCTTCAACTCTTGGTCTTCGTACTTTTAGTGAAGGAGTCATCAGCCCATTATCTACCGACCATTCCTCTTTCATAATTACTGCTTTTGCAAGCTTTTCATGACTCGGCAAAGTAGGGTTCACTTCATCTAAAGTTTTGCAGATTGAATCTTCCAATGCAGCTTTATCTTTTGCATGGCCTCCTTCAGACGGAACTATTAAAGCAATTGGTTGAGCTATACCCATTCCCACCACACACACTTGTTCAATATCCGTATTCTTAGAAAGCTTAAGCTCTATCAGTGCAGGAGTTACATATTTACCCTTATCTGTTTTGAATTGATCTTTGATTCTGCCAGTAATTGATAAATAGCCATCATGATCATATTCTCCAATATCCCCGGTTTTAATGAAACCATCTTCAGTAAATACTTCTGCGGTTTTATCTGGTTGTTTGAAATACCCCACCATAAGTGCATCGCTTTTCACTTGAATTTCTCCCTCGGAAGATAAGCGTCCTGTTGCATTAGGCATAGCCCTACCAACTGTGCCAAACTTGTTGGATCCGAGCACATTGAAATGCGAAAGGATACAGTCTTCTGTCATGCCATACCCCTGCAGAATATTGATTCCAAGTTTGTCATACCATTCTAAAAGACTCACAGCTATTGGAGCAGCTCCAGTGTAGCACATCTTCGCTTTATTCAAACCTAATTTTTGACGAATTTTCTTCTTTACTATCCCGCCTATGAGAGGCAATGATATTAATGTATCTAGCTTCTTTTGTGTGAATTTATCTAAGATTTTTTCTTGAAATTTTTGCCAAATTCGAGGAACAGCAACAAAGAATAGGGGATTGACTGTTGCCAAATCTTCTGCAAACGTGTCTAATGATTCGGAGAAGCTTACGCACCCTCCACAATACAAAGAAACCATTTCTATTCCAATTCGCTCTGCTATATGAGACAGAGGTAGATAAGAAAAGTACGTACAATTCAAGGGTACTTTTAAGCTTGGAATAGTAGTGTTCCCAAGTAGATTGAATGAACTCACCTTATGCATCACACCTTTAGGATTTCCGGTAGTGCCAGAAGTGTACATGATAGTAATTAAGTCATCTGGGTTTAGACCTGGAGATTGGAAGTCACCGCTCCCTTCTTGGACTATACTTTCCCAAGAGTGTTGCTCCTTAATATCATATAGCTCAACTCCAATACGAGGTATTTCAGGAATTCCATCTTTCTGCTTGGAGTAATCATCAAGTTTCCCCACGATGATTGCCTTAGACTCGCTATGAACTAAAATTTCATTGATTGAATCTTTATCTAATGTAGGATATATAGGGACTGAGACAAACCCTCCGAGCATAATCGCAAGATCAGCCATGAACCAATGAGCGGAGTTCTTAGACAAAAGCGCTACATGATCGCCTTTTTTCAAGCCAATTTTATGAAGAGATGCTGCAATTGCCATTGCCTGATCATAGGCATCTTGACGAGAGTATTCTATAAACTTTCGTTTGATAGGTTGCCTTAAAAAAACAAAGTTTGGATCTTTGTCCAGCCAATATTCATACGCTTTTAGTGGGGTTTCAAAATTATTCATCTTATAAAGATTATTAGTGATCCTTCTAAAGATAACATTTTTACTCAATGTTGGTACATGAAACTAGATAGGAAAAGGCTCTCTATATGTTTTTAACTGCCCTTACCATCTCTTTTTTTCCCATTGCTCCTTGGAGGGTTTCAACTTCAAATCCTGCTTCTTTCAGATTTCTTTTGAATTGACCTTGGGCACAATAAGTGGTTAGGATTCCTCCTTTTTCTAAGAGATTGTAACACTTTTGAATGTTTTCCAAGGACCAAACTTCGGGTTGTTTACTCGGTGCAAATGCATCGAAGTAGATAAGGTTGAAAAGTTGAGTAGTCCTGAGGTGCTCAAGTTTTGAGACTGTTTTGTGAAGACTGAAGTTTGAAGAGATAGTTATGCCTGATTCCCAATTCGATTCGTGTATTTTTTGAAGCAATTCTTGTTCACCCTCTGTCTCAAAATAGTTGAGATTCTCATAAATATCCTTTTCAATAGGAAATGGCTCGAGTGAGGTAAAGTGAATTTTTTGATGATGTTCTTGAGCGAATTGGGCGGTTAAGAAAGCATTGAGTCCTGTTCCCAAACCAATCTCTAACACTTTTATTTCCTCACTTTCATTTTGCTGTAGCCAGTACTCTAATCCTTCCTTGATAAAGACGTGAACTGATTCTCCTCTTGCTCCTCTCGTAGAATGATAGGTTTCTTTCAGTTTTTCATCAAAGAGGCTGTGAGAGCCGTCTTCAGTTATAATTATTTTGATTGGCATTATTTGAATGTTTACCCACCCCTAACCCCTCCAAGGAGGGGATTTATCACCTTGAGGTGACCAAAGCGGCAATTACATAATTCACTTTATTTATAAATCAAAACCGTAGCATGTGCAGCTACACCTTCCGCTTTTCCTACAAATCCTAATTTTTCTGTGGTAGTTGCTTTGATAGATATGTCCTCTTCGTCTATGCTCATAACCTCAGCTAAACACTTTTTCATTTCTGGAACATGTGGATTTAGTTTAGGCATTTCCAGACAAACGGTAGAATCAACATTTCCCACTTTGTAGCCTTTTGTTCCAATGATTTCAACAACCTCTTTCAACAAAATTTTACTATCAATGCCTTTGAATTTTGGATCCTTATCTGAAAAATGAAAGCCAATATCACGCATATTAGCGGCTCCTAATAGTGCATCACATATCACATGTATCAATACATCAGCATCTGAATGACCAAAAGCACCGTGACTGTGTGGCACTTTGATACCACCAATCCAAAAATCGACTCCTTCAGCCAAGGCATGCACATCGTATCCGTATCCTACTCGTATGTTTGGTTTCATTTGTTGCTTCTTTCGACTTCAGTATTCGAAATTAACCTATTCCTCAAAAAGCTACCCCAAAATCTGCTTTACTTCTGACCTATACTTAAAGGGACTTTTCCCAGTAAATTCATAATTGCTTCTCAGTGCTATCTTTGAATATTCCGTATGCTGAATATTCTAAAAAAACCACATCCATTCATCTTCAACAAGAGTAGTATATTACTTCCTGGGGCTATTACTTTTCTGATAATTGCCTTACTCGCACCACTAAATTTCCAAACGCTTGACCTCAGTTATCGAATTGGTTTTGCTATCCTCTTTGGTATTATTGCTTCAGCATCAGTCTGGATTATAGTATCACTGATCATTAAAATATATCCTGATTATGAAGAAAAATGGACTTTAGGCAGAGAGATTCAACTCATCCTCACTGTGATTTTCGTTATTGCACTGTTTGTGTTTTTCCTCTTCTTAGGATTTGACCTGTCTGAGCTAAAAGTTTATAGCCTGTTTCAACAGGTATTAATTAATACATTAATTATCAGTTTCTTTCCAGTTATTATTCTTGTCCTTTATGAGCAATACACCCATCAAAAAAAACAATGGAAACACGCACAAAATTTAACACAACATATAACGACTAGGAATCAGCCTGTAAATGAAATGATTCAATTTGCATCTGAAGTTGGGAAGATTGAGCTGCAATTGAAATCCGACGAAATCCTGTATCTGAAATCCGATGGTAACTATGTTGAAGTTTTTTACCATAACGATTCTATCAAAAAGTTTCTTTTGAGAAATAGGTTAAAGGCAGTTATTGAGAACTTACCACAAACTCATTTTTTTCATTGCCATAAAAGCTACATTGTCAACAAAAATGCTATCATCAAAGTAGAGGGGAATGCCAGAAACTTTGAGTTATACCTAAGAGGTGTCGAGCAGGTCATTCCAGTTTCTCGCTCTAAATCTAATGAGTTAGACAAGTTTCTTTCATCGCCTTGATAAAGTACCTGCCTTTTCACACCATATACCTCCCATTGCTCCCAAATAGCTATCTAAACGGCTTTCAATTTCCAATTTCGAAACAGGTTTGCATTCTAGTACATAATGCAGCCAATGAAAAAAGCACTTATTTATTCACTGATTATCCTTAGGATTTGCTATTCAGCAAACGCACAAGTTTATACTGAAAAACAAACCCAACATCGTTTTGCTCAAACCTATTTTGGGTTAAACACTCAAATTGTTCCCAGCCAAGGAAGTCTCCTTTGGTCTAACCATGCACATACATTACCATCTATGATCTCACCTAGGTTTACTATAGGAGGGTTGCATTTTTGGGGAAAATGGGATTTTAAAATCAACATTCCATTGGCTCGATTCTATGACGAACAAATCACTCAGAACACAGAAGTCAACTTTAATCCTGGCGGTGATCTTAGCGCAAGATATTATCCATGGCGAATCATTTATGGAAAACTTAGACCCTATGCTGGAATCTCTGTAAATGAAATGACTTTTGGAATAAAAAGTAAAGAGATGGGAAATCGTAGTGATTTATTTATTACTACTTCTCTATTGGCAGGGGTTTCCATTGCCAAAAACGATTGGCAGATCAATGCAGAGGTGATGTATTTACCTAAAAATAGCCGTGATTTTTATACAAGTAGATCCGAGATTCAGCAAATTGAGTTACCCAATACATACTTTTCAGTCGGACTTATAAAATATATAGAAGGAACCCTTCATATTGAAGAAAACAAAAACTCAGGACTGAATGACAAAGTAGAAAAGATACTTCGGTCTAAAAATAAACTCAACAGCCTTTCAATAGGAATGGCTCCTAGTGGTTCTTATTTCATTAATGCTCCATCATACGATCAGGCAGATAGGAGGTCTGTTCCTCGTCAGAAAGGAGATTTTAACTGGGAGTATGGATTAGGCTATCTATTTTATGATGCTGGTATTCATCTAGGTATTAGCTACCGAGATTATACCACAAGTAGAGAGAGCTACGGACTTGAGCATCTATACCGTAGAAATTCCATTGCAGCCGAAGCTCTTTTCTTTATCTGGGACTATAACGGATTTGTTCCATTCATTGGGCCAAGCATCAGCTATGAAAGATGGGCAGCAGGAGAGTTTGAAAGCGATGTTCAGATAGGTTCAACACGCAGAACTAAGATGATTTCACCAGGAATTATTTTTGGATGGGATATTGTGCCATCATCCATTGAGACTTGGGTGCTAAGAACCAATTTAAGGTATTACCCTTTTCAAAAAATTGAAAATGTGGAAGGGAAAAAATCCCGAGTCGATCAATTTGAATTCAACTTTATAGAGCTCGTTCTATACCCGTCTAGAATAGTGAATGTATCAAGGGCTAGAAAAAAACACTAAAAGTGATCTACTGAAAATAAAGACCTTGACCAATCCTATCTACCGAGGTAGGTTCAAGTCGACTAAATCAAACTATGGAACAATTCATTCAATATTCTTTGTATCTGCATATGCTGGTTGGGGGGCTGTCACTTCTTACTGGAGCTTTGGCCATTTTTTCAGCCAAAGGAAAATCAACTCATATCCTAGCTGGAAAAATTTACTTCTTGGCAATGACTTTAGTCTTTATCACTGGTCTCATTGTAGCCAGCTACCGAGATAATACCTTTTTATTTCTGATTGCCTTTTTGAGTTACTATAGTGTCTTCTGTGGTGTAAGATCTTTGCGATTAAAAAAACTCCATCTAAATCAGCAACCAAAATGGTATGATTGGGGAGCAGGGATCATCAATGGACTTGCCAACTTTATCTTTTTACTATTTGGTCTATATCATTGGTTATTTGCCGATATTTCATTTGGTGGAGTTATTCTATCGATCGGTTTTGGAATAGGAGGCTTGGTTCTTACATACACAAATCTCCATCCCTTTGTGATACGACCAGATAAACCCTACCACTGGTATCTTTCCCATATTGGAAACATGATGGGCGGATATATTGCGACACTTACTGCTTTTTTGGCCGTAATGGTTTCTAGGTACGAATTTATGAATCCATTTCTTGCTTTCGCCCTACCATCGTTAATAGGAATTCCGCTTCTTATTTTCTGGCAAAAACAGATCGAGAAAAAATTCCAAAAATTACACAACTCATGAATCGAATAATTACACTTTTAGTCACTGTCCTAACCATATGTAGTTCCTGCTCCTATATAAAAAATGTGAAGCTTTTGACGGGGGGACGTTTAGGAGCAGAAGATTTTGTGCAGGAAATTCCATTTAGCTATCGCAAAGGATTGATCGTAGTAGAGGCGAAAATAAATGGTGACTCAACCACTAGAGAGTTCATTTTTGATACCGGAGCATTTAAT
>CAYGTD010000210.1:0-6612 GCA_964352725.1 uncultured Roseivirgaceae bacterium | reverse complement strand
TATTTAAAGATTGCAATGGTAGCCATAATGCTACTTTGCAGTTTTGTCTCCAATGGACAGGAAACCGGAGAAACCCTTGATGATATCTTCAAGGTGAATTATGACACACCTCTTACGCTAGACTTGAAGGAAGAGAAGGAGGAAGGAATAGAACCTGTAAAGCAGAAAAAAAAGAAGAAAAAGCGTAAGGTGTTTTTTGGTATAAAAACTAGAAAGGGATATACCAGAAAAGGTTTTGGAGATAATGTTCTAACTGAATTATTTTATACACTTAAGGTCTATGAAGACCCGCCTCAATATGCCCAAGATTTCTATTGGTACAACACCAAGACCAAGGAGATTAATAACTCATTAAGAATAAATAAAGAAAGAGCCCAGGTCTTACATGGTCCTTATAAAAAAATGAGGGGAGATGTAGTTATAGAGGAAGGTTGGTTTTATAAGGGAATGAAACATAAAAGATGGGTTAGATTCAACAAGTATGATATCCTACAGGAGAAAGTGTATTGGTGGAAAGGCTGGCCTCAGGAGTCAAGGCTTGCTTACTACGACTTTAAGAAAACACAGTTAAAGGAAGTAATTCCTGTACATTTTGGTGAGAAAAATGGAGAATATTGGGCATTTCATATGGATGGCTCCATGGCTGTTAAGGGACAATATACTTTCAATCATCGTACGGGAACATGGCGAGAATTCTATGACGATAGAAGGATAAAAAGAGAAGTGATTTATCCTGATGATCCTTTCAATTTTGAATTTGCCCCCACTATTTTGAGAGAGTGGGATGAGAAAGGTACTCTTATTTATGATCGTGAAAAATTTCTCAAAAGTCAGTAGTACAGAAAAACTTAGCCTTCTGAACGTTAAGAATCCCATAGCATTTTCTTATCAGACTCTTCAATTTTAAAATCTCATTACTCTTGTAGTAGCTTACTTATTAAAATAGAGTAGAACTATAATGTATAATTCCAGTTCATCTACGGTAACTAAAAAATAGTCCCAGAATCATCACTAAAACGGTGAGAGAGGCGATTTTTATACCAACTAAGAAAGACATGATACTTAACACGATAATCCACCATAAAGGGAAAGTCAGTAAGCCGATTCCAAATTTCATGGTCGAGTAAAATACTTTGTCTTTTATACCGCTAATCACCTTATTTAAAATGAGGTATGGAACAGGGTTTAAAATTTTCGCGATAATGTGCTTGCTTCTCTTTTTCTCCTTTTTTGGAACTTCAAATTCCCCATTTCTCAACTCTTCAAAAGAAAGATGCTCATTCTTTTCAGAAAAAACAGCATCGCGTCTTTCTTCATAATTGTCAGTTTCCTCAGGAATTATCAGCGTTTCCTTCATCCCCTCACTAATTTCATCCCGCAAAGTCATTAAACCTTTTGCGTTATTTTCTTCATACTGCGCCATATAGTCTTTGACTTCTATTGGCTTACCTACTACCATTATTATTGTTGACCTAGGCTCTCGATGCGAGAAAAAATTCAAACCTATTGGTACGATTTTTAATGATTCATCTAACTGCTCTTGTGACTGAAGAGCTAGTCTAGAAGTTCCTTTTGTAAGTGGTCTTAAGAAATGATGCTCACCATGATTTCCCTCTGGAAAAATCATTACAGTTTTGTTTTTTTTGAACAACTCTCTACACGTTTCAAAAACAGCGTCATTTTGAGACAGCTTAGCATACCCATCTCTAATTCGATAGATAGGCATCATATTAACTGACTTTAGCAATGGATTTGTCCATTTGGTAAATACATCAGACCTGGTTAAAAAATGCAGTGGTATTGGCAAAAAACACGCCAGCAATAGTGGGTCAATAAGCGCATTTTGATGATTAGGAGCAATAATTATTGGAGCATCTTTGGGAAGATTTTCAAGACCAACTACTCTTACTTTTCTAAAAAAGCATTGAAGTGCAGCTCGCACTAAAATTTTTAAAAAGGAGTAGGTAAAAGTCATCCTAAACGAGTTCTTCGTTATTTACTAGAGTCATTTTCACCTTATCAATCCGGTTCTCTTCCATAGTGAAAATAGTAATAACAAATGGAGGAACTTCAATCACTTCATTTACTTCCGGAATATCTTCATGATATTCAAATATGAGACCTCCAAGGGTATCATATTCTCCCTCTGGCAGATTCAATTCATACTTTTCATTGAGGTAATCAATCTCGTGTCTTGCGCTAAATATGAAGTTGTATTCATCAAGCTGCTGTTCAGTTAAATACTCATCATCATGTTCATCACGAATTTCTCCAAATATTTCCTCTATCACGTCTTCTATACTTACTATTCCAGAGGTTCCTCCATATTCATCCACTACTAAAGCAAGGCTTTTTCGCTCAGAGATAAATTGGATTAATAATTCATTGGCAAGCATGGTTTCTGGAACAATCGTAATAGGCGTTAATATTCCCTTGATGCTATCTGGCTTTTTGAATAACTCCATAGCGTGGCAATACCCAATTACCTCATCTATTGATTCTTTATAAATCAGAATTTTGGAATGACCACTTTCAATGAAGTCTTCTTTTAATTCTTCGATGCTGCTATTGATGTCTATTGCTGTAATCTCTGTTCTGGGAATCATGCATTCCCTCACCTTTACCGTTTTAAACTCGATGGCGTTATTAAATATTTTAGCATCTATTTCTGCCTCATCGTCATTTTTGATATCTAAAATATTTTTTCTGATGTAGTTATTTAAATCAGTTAGTCCAAATACCGGTTTTTCGTCAGAGATTTTATAGCCAAACAAAAGGATGAATAATGCTGAAATTTTGACAACCAGAAAGACTAAAGGAAACATTACGAAATAGATACCTGCCATTGGGATAGCAAAAATCCTTAGAGAAATATCTGGATTGATCATGAAGAGACTTTTAGGTAAAAACTCTGCCGTCAATAGCACAAGTGCCGTTGATAAAATGGATTGAATGACTAAGATTAAAACGCCGGATTGAAACGCTTCAGGTAACGCCATTGCTATTACTGGCTCTAAAATCCCAGCCATATAGATACCGTAAAGAACCAATGCTACATTGTTTCCAACCAGCATTGTTGCCAAAAATTGTGATTGGTTTGAAGTAAAGAGGGCTAATATTCTACCAACTAAACTTCCGCTTTTCTTTGAGACTTCAATATGAAGTTTATCCGCCGAGACAAATGCTATTTCCATTCCCGAGAAAAAGGCGGAAAAAAGCAGGCAGGCTACAATAATCAAATAAGAGAAGGGGTCATCCATTCTTCTTTCTGTTTGATTTTTTTTGCTTGTTCTTTTTCATGTCTCTTGGTTCGTTTTCTTCTCTTTTATTTTTACGATATCCGTATAAAAATAAGAGCATCAAGCTTAACATAAAAATCCAATAGGATTCAGCAATGCCAACAATAACTGCTTGAGACACTCCGATAACAAAGGAGCAAAATAATAAGACAAATAAAATGGTATCAAAAAGCTTCACGCTAATTATCTAATGGGATTTGTTGAGGATTAGGATTTTTAGGATCGTCCTCTAATGTAAAGGTACCACTTGGTTTCAGAATTCTATATTCTGTGAAGTCTTGATTAGAATCAAGCCCCTCACCAGTATGCACCTCTCCATCGGTATTGATCGTCACAAACTTTTCTGTGTAAATTCTTTCTTCTGTTGCATTCCAAAAAAGCTCTTCGGTAGTCAATTCATCACCATCGGTAATGTTTCTAACGATGACGTTTCCAGTGGCATGATATAAATCATTTTCTTTCGAGTAAGTGACATGATTTGCCTTTATGACTGTAGTTATAATTCCGTTTTTATCGTAAGACTCCATAAGAAATCCCTCAGGCCATTCCTTATCCTTGTTTTCAAAATCGTTTTGCTTTGGAGCCTTTAAGTGCATTACTCGATCTGCATCATCACTTATATATGTATCCATGCTGTCAATACTTGCAAGTGGTCCATCGTAAAGCTTCTGATCTATCAAACTCTTACGTTGATCGCAAGCAATAACTGCTAAAACTAGCATTATAAAATGCAAAAAGCGGCTTGGAATAGATTCCAAAGCCGCAATTATTTTTCTAAAGCTAATATGCTTAATTAGGTCGTCTTTCAAGAGTCACAGTTGTATTTATCCAGCATCCTATCGTGATAGACTCTCCCTCTTCTCTTCCGGCTGAGAATATATCTCCAATAGCTGGGAATTGTGCTTTTGCATTATCCATCCCTGCTTTATTTCCTGCCCTTTTGTACTGCTCATACGCAGCAATGAAGATAGCTCTATCATCTACTTGACTTTTTTCTTGCTTGCAATCATCAAAGCTTTGCATATATAGATCACCGATAAGCTTGTAGGCATCTGCGTAAGATGGATCAAATGAAAGAGCTCTTCTTGCATTATTTCGTGCAGATGACTTTTGACCACTCTTCGCTTGCATTCTTGCAATGCTAACATACATATCAGCTTTCTCTGCATTATCATCAGTGAGACCCGCTGCTTCTTCGTAATATTTGATGGCTACATCTGCATTCCCTTCAATATTATTCTTAGTTGCTAAAAACTTTGCAACCCCATAAGTAGGCTCACTTTTCTGAATCAACTCAGCAGCTTCAAGCGCTAATGGTCTATCAATACATTTACCTTTGATCATCAGATCGAATACCTTTTTGGCCATATTCACATCTTCACCCATCTTTGGTCCAAGTTTAGTCTCAACGAACTCACAGCTTATTTCGACCTTCGTAGCAGTAAGTAACTTATCTACCTGACCAAGCATTTTATCATACTTTTTCTTACTATCTCCAGAGACACGACTCTTTTGAGTATTAAGAGCTTCTGAGATTTCGGAATATTTATTGATTACATCCTCATCACTTAAATCACCTCCATCAAAACGGTACTTATAAATCACATTCATATAAGCCACTAAATTTCCAGAGTTCATATCTGCGCCATTTAGTTCAAATGCTTTTGAGTATAATTCATAGAGATATGGATATTTCTCTTTGTTTTTACTGTAGTGCTGATACGCGAAAAGTGCTTTCCTATCAAGAATATCTGCTTCACCTTCAAAGTATTTAATTCTTGTATCATGAAGCTCTAGCGCTTTCTGAATGTTTTGCTCTTTAATAGCAGGATCAGTTGCTTTTTTGGCTAGTGCCTCGTAAATCTCAATTCCATTAATGTAAATAGACGGGTTAAGATCTGGTGTATTGGTAAGTAACCAATTTAACGGCTCTAATGCGCCTTTGTAATTTTTAGCTTTATAAGCATCTGTGTAAATCACATTCTTTTCTTTGGCTTTGTCTACTTCCTCTCCCCAATTCCAACCGGATTGAGCGCTAGCACCAAGTGCTAATAAAACAAAAACCAAAACACTTAATTTTTTACTAATCGTCTTCATAACTTTCTAATAGAATATGTTAATCATATTTTCTTTTAATGAACCATCTATCATTTATGGTTGCTCCAATAACAACTTTAAAATAGGTTTCCTTAATTAATCCGTTACTTGTTTCACCAAGCTGGCCAAATTTAAAAGCCATATCAAAACTTGAATACCCACTCACAGGTAAAGAAGCACCAAAATTAATACCAAAATCAGTAAGACCTTGATTATTTACGATATATGGTAGCTCTTGATAGTTCAAACCCATAGAATACCTGATGCGTTTAAAGTAAGAATTAACATTATCATAATCAGGAGTCCAGCTTGCACCCAAAACGATTTTCGTAGAATTTTGATAATTAGCATCGTCTGAATAAGCGTTTTTCCATGCTTGTGTTTCAAAATCAAAGCCAATACTGAAAAAATCAGGCTCTTGATATGAGATGCCAATTCCAAAGGATGCAGGTAGTGTTGAGAAATTATTGAAAGAGGTAACGGATGAATCTTGCCTTTCAATTGTACCCGATAATGAACTTCTAGGATTCATAATTAATCCGAAATTCAACAGCTTGGTCTCAGCAAGAAAAACTCGATAAGCTAATCCAAATTGAAAAGCAACTCCCTTATATGATTCGATGTTTTCTACATTTACATCAGTGCTAAAGCTGACCAATACAGTGTCCAGCTGACCATCAGTATTTTCAAAAGCGAACTGTTCAAAGATCGCAACTTTTGTTTCTCTTTCAATCGAACCAAAAATAAATTGCGATTTAAAACCAAGAGATAGATTTTTATTTACAGCAACACCATTTGACCAAAATAAATTAGCAAGTCCTCCCTCTCCTTTTTGATCAATTAAAAATGTTGAATTATTTGGAGCCCCTTCAATTGATCCTTCCGAGAAAATGTCATAATTGACTGTGCTATAAGGTAAGATTCCAAATGAAGAAGACCATTTACCTGGCTTAATGGGGAACGCATAGGCTAAAAAATTTAAACCTCCACCAGCATCAGATCCAGATATACCGTCCCCACTAAAGTTTCTTCTATCAAAATTTAATCCAACCTCGAATGTGCTAAATGGATTTAATGTGAGATAGGCTGGATTTTTTGTATTTATATTCCATAAAGTTGGTGTGGCTATCCCAAGTCCACCCATTGCAAAATTGCTTGGGTTACCTTGATTATTTATAAACCCTAATCCTTGTGATGAATAGATTGATTGAGCAGC
>CAYGTD010000209.1:0-6640 GCA_964352725.1 uncultured Roseivirgaceae bacterium | reverse complement strand
GGTGAGGAAGATAAATCAGCAGCAAAAAAATGGCTTCTCAATTCACCTATCATGAAAGAGATTGAGGAATTGAAACAAGACCTAATTGCCGATGATGCAAGTAAATTTGAGCCGGCTTACAATCAAATTTCTGCCTCTTTTGTCCAATTTTGGGAACAAGATGCAGGAGTGATGACCTTCTCAAGTGCTGTTGCAGCAATTATTTATGAGGATAAAAAATCAGGTGAAGAGCTTAGCATGTGCCATCAGGAATGGCTTGCATTTTCAAAGAAAGCATCGCTGAGTCAAGCTAGAAAAAAAGCAGATGAATTAGGAGTAAATGTAGAATGGAACTGCGAGCTAGCACGTACCCCAGAGGGATACTATCAAGTAGCTGGAGGCATCCCATTTGCCATATCAAAATCATTAGCGGTAGCTCCATACGCGGATATCCTTTGGATGGAAACAAAAACGGCTGATTTGCATGATGCAAAACTATTTGCAGAAGCCATCCATGAAGTATATCCCGATAAAATGTTGGCTTACAACCTTTCTCCATCATTCAATTGGGATACGACTGGCATGACCGAGGAGGAAATGACGGCATTCCCTCAAGAATTGGGCAAACTAGGATTTGTATTCAACTTCATCACCTACGGAGGACATCAGATAGATGGATTGGCCTCTGACGAGTTTGCCAACTCTTTGAAAAGTGAAGGGATGCTTGCGCTGACAAGAGTTCAACGTAAACTTAGACTGCTAGATTCTCCCTATAAAACACCTCAATCTCATGTGGGAGGTCCACGACTGGATAGTGCTCTAGCAGCATGCTCTGGCAGAACTGCAACTACCAAGGCGATGGGTAAGGGCTCTACTCAGTTTCAGCATTTAAAGCACACAGAACTTCCTACTAGTGTATTGGAAGGTTGGATAGAAGAATGGAGAGAACACTTTGACATCCATCAGGCTATTCAAGTGCGATTAAGCCCTCATAAACCAGGGTCTACAGTAATGGAACTAAGCCTGAGTATGAATGAGGAGATCGTTGCAAACATGGTCTTTAGTACCATGACAGATCGTAACAAGCGCCAGATTTTATCCATTAGGGATCAAAATACCTTCAACATTGAATTGAGACAAAAGCGATTAATGACGCTGATGCACTTATTCGTCATCAATAGATACGGATGCGACACGATATACTACCTAACTCCTACGGAAGAAAATGGCATTCAATGTGCTGCAATGCAAAAAATGGAGATTTATGCTCAATATTCTGACGAAGTGGGACATATTATCGTAGCAGACGTTCATTTGGATAACGTGAAGTCCTACGTAGATAGCGCAGAGGCTGTCACCCATCTTATTAACAAAAAGTCTGCTTTGGAATTGGAAGAAGCATAGATCAGTTTTTCTTTTAAAAATGGCAGAAGTGTTGGTTCGCTTCTGTCGTTTTTATTTTGAGCGATCGTTAGTTAAGACTAAAATTTTCTCATTCTCAAAACAGTTTCATTGGTCTCTTTCATTAAGTATTCATTGAAAACTGTGAAATTGTTCTTTTGATAAAAAGGCACTCCTATTTTATTGTTAATGAATACCTCAACCTCAAGAACCTTATGAAATTGACTAATGTAGGTAACTAATGAAGTTCCAATTCCTTTTGAGTGAGAATCTGGATGAACGAATAATCCTCCAATTTCATTTTCTATCATTGAAATAAAACCAATGATTTTACCAGATTCTTCATATACCCATGTATCAGAGTCAGGAAGATACTTTTCACGCATCATATTCTTGACCATGCTGTGGAAGGAATCATCTAAAAATGGATGCGCTAAGTTGGCTGCCTTCTCCCATATGACTAATAACTCGGGTATCTCTTCCTCTCTATATTTTCTTGTCATATTGTTTCAAGTTTTATATTTTTCTAATAAATGGTTTTTCAACTCTTCAATTGGATAATCTTCAAATACGGATAAGTAGTCTAGGGAAATACCATCTATCTCTGCAATAAAAATGTAGCTCAGCATTTTACTTTTTTCAGGATCGATCTGATCGAAGATGTGTTGAACAGATTGTAGTAAAATAGATGACCTCTCTTTTATTTGATGTTGAAGTATTTTTTTGGTTGAAGGCTGAAACAAAATGCCCAAGTTCAATTGGAAAAACAGCCTATCGTTCTTAAGCTGAGAAAAAATCTCCTCTATAAGATTGGTAAGCTGATCACCGGGAGAATTTTTCGTCTCTACGACATTCATTTTCATCATCCTTTCAGTAGTAAGTCGGAAAATTTCCTGTAAGATTTCATTCTTAGATTTGAAATGATGATATACTAAGCCTTTAGAAACATTAGCGATTTTACATATTTCAGATATGGAGGTATTTTCAAATCCTTGTTCAGCAAATAATTGAGTCGAGACCTTAATAACCGTTTGTTTTTTATTTTTCATAAACCGACTGTTCGGTTTGTAATTTATGAAGTTTATTTTAGTAAACAAGATTTACAATCAAAGAAGCTTGATGGAGGATGTAAAAAACTGTTCTTCAAGAAACTAACTGAATAGTATCCCTGTTGATCATCCATTATCAAACTAGTCTTAGCTAGCTAACTCATGTCCGCAGGAAAGAAGGTTGTCATTTTAGGGGCAGGACTCACAGGCTTAAACATTGCACGTTTGCTTCAAAAAGAGGGGATGGAAGTCACCATCTTAGAAGCTAGAGGTCGTGTAGGTGGACGAATTTTTACAAAGGAAAGCGCAGCAAACACCAAAGTAGAAATGGGAGCTACCTGGCTAAGCCCACAGCATACACAACTCAATAAACTTCTTCAAGAACTGGATATCCCGATATTTGAGCAATACATGAAAGGTACTTCTTACTTTGAGCCATTTAGTACCAGTCCTCCTCAACCAGTAGAACTACCACCACAAAGTCCAAGCTATAGAATCTTTGGAGGGTCAATCTCAATTATTGAAACACTGGCATCTAAGCTTAAGCCAGACACCATTCAATTGAATCAGCCTGTTGAGAAATTACACTTTAATGAATCTGGAATAAAAGTGTATACATCGGAATCAATCTATGATGCAGATATCGTGATTAGTACTTTACCTCCAGCTTTACTTGTAAAATCAATTCAGTTTGAGCCTTCTCTTCCTCAAGCTATCAGTGAGATAGCATTCCAAACTCAAACATGGATGCGTGATTCCATTAAGGCTGCAGTGATTTATTCAGCACCTTTTTGGCGTAAAAAGAACTTGTCAGGAACACTCTTTAGTAATGTTGGGCCATTAAACGAGTGGTATGATCACACCTCTAATGATGAATCGTCTTTTGCAATGAAAGGATTTATCAATGGAGCATTTAGTACCCTCAGCCAAGAAAAAAGGAAAGAGCTTGTAATGGATCAGCTAAAGAGAGCTTTTGGAGAAGACTCTCAAAATGCCTTAGCCTATGAGGAGGTCGTATGGTCACAAGAAAAATACACTAGGGGCAATGATGATGCCGATCTATTCCCTCATCAAAATAATGGACATCTAAATTATCAAGAGCCTTTGTTTGATGGTCGTTTTTACATGGCTGGTTCAGAAACTTCACCGAGCCATGGTGGCTATATGGAAGGAGCGGTAATTTCATCTAACCAAATATTGAGTAACCTAGGCCTTATCTAAGCTTGAATTCAGCCAATACTGGCAAATGATCTGAGATTTGTTTCGACTCTTTCAAGGCTTTGGCTTCCAAGCATTTGAGGAAATTTTCATTGTAGAATATGTAGTCGATCATCCTTACTGGATCATCACTTGGAAAGGTTCTGTTATTTGACTCTTGATTAAAAGGTATGGCTGAAGTAATCCATTTGGCTTCCATCAGTATATCAATTGCATCCATTTCTTCTGAAAGATCAGGCATTAGACTATTGAAATCACCCATCAATATCACAGGCTGATGCGAAGCATATTTTTCAAATTCACGTTTCACCACTTCTATCTGTTTCAATCGTGTATTCCTATCAAATGCCTCCAAATGCACATTCATGATTTTTACTTGAGCACCTAGAAAATTGATTTCTGCTACTTGAAGTAGTCGATCTAAATAGAATGCTCTATAGTAAGCAGGCTTGCTCAAATTCGGATCTAATATGAAGGTCTGATCGTTCTCAATTGAGTACTTCGAAAGTATTGCTTGTCCACTTAGCATTCTTCCAAAATGATTGGATGGTGGCCAATAAGGAAAGGGCACATACTTTTTGTCCCAATTAATGGATTTATAAGCTGAAGCATAATCACCAGCTTTAGCTAATGAATCCAACTGATTTACATCAAAAGACCTACTACCTCCCAAATCAATTTCTTGAAATCCTATTATGCTTGCATCTACATTTTGCATCAATTTTTTTGCTTGTAAAAGATGTTCCTCGAAGAGCCCCTTGTCGCGTGGAATAGAACGATTATTAGTCATCCCTGAGAGGTAACCCATATTGAAAGTCATTACTTTGAGAGTAGAATCTGAAACTACTACAGGGTCTGAATAGTCTATGACTTCATAATATGACTCGCTTGATACATTGCCAGAACTCATATAGAACACCAATAAAGGAACAACTATACACAACGTACCAAAAAGGAACAACCCTTTCTTCAATAGATGAATCATAAGAATGCTAAAGTGCTGATATAAAATCTAATAAGAAAATGAGATTACATTTTCATGCAATTCTGATTCAATATTTAACTAATCACTAATCAACTAACTGACCAGTCTACTAAATTTACCTCATGGCCGAAAAGAAACTCTTCCTACTCGATGCATTCGCTCTAATTTATCGTGCTCACTTTGCGATGAGTCAAAATCCACGTCTTACTACCAATGGGATAAATACTGGAGCTATTTTGGGCTTCACCAACTCCCTTTTAGAGATTCTCACAAAAGAAAAACCGACTCATATTGCAGTAGCGTTCGACACGCACACACCGACATTTCGTCACGAAGAGTATAAAGAATACAAGGCGACAAGACAGGAACAACCTGATGAAATCAAAGTGGCTATTCCTTATTGTCTAAAGATCGTTGAAGGCTTCAACATTCCCATATTAATGAAAGATCGATATGAAGCGGATGATCTCATTGGGACCATTGCAAAAAAGGCAAGCAAAGAAGGATTTAAGGTATACATGATGACACCTGATAAGGATTTCGCTCAATTGGTGGAAGAGAATATTTTTCTTTTCAAACCTCGACGAATGGGAAATGGGGTAGACATCATGGGTATTCCTGAAGTACTAGAAAGATTCGATATAGATAACGTAGACCAAGTACGTGACGTCCTTGGGCTGAAAGGAGATGCCGTGGATAACATCCCTGGAATCCCTGGAGTTGGGGATAAAACTGCTTCGAAGCTGCTGAAAGAATATGGCTCGGTAGAAGAGATTGTAAAAAATGCGGATCAACTAAAAGGAGCACTGCAAAAACGGGTGCAAGAGTTCGGTCAACAAGGGATTATGTCAAAAGAATTGGCAACTATCAAGATTGACTCCCCTATTGATTTTGATGAAGAAGCGCTGAAATACATTGAGCCCAATGCGGATATTTTGAAACCTATTTTTGATGAATTGGAATTCAAAACCATTGCTAGAAGAGTATTTCAAGAAGAAAACGAAATTAAAAAGGCTCCTACTTCACAGCTTGGGCTATTTGATGGAGGAGGATCTCAAGATGACACTCCAACATCTAGTAAAGAATCAATTTCTACATCAAAGCATACATACCATTTAGTAGAAGGAGACTCAGAAATAGAAAAGCTAGTAGCACACCTTACAAAACAAAAATCCTTTTGCTTCGATACCGAGACCACCAGTCTAGAAACACGCGATGCAAAATTGGTTGGGATTGCTTTTGCTGTACAGAAAGGAGAAGCGTGGTACGTCCCTTGCTTTGAAAATGCTGAAGCTATCATAGCAAAATTCAAAGAAGTATTGGAGGATACTAGTGTTCAAAAAATTGGTCAAAACTTGAAGTACGATATTCAGATTCTTCGCAACTATGGAATCAATGTGCAAGGAGATGTTTTCGATACGATGCTTGCTCACTTCATGCTGGATTCTGATTCAGCGAATAGCATGGACTGGCTAGCAGACAAGTACCTGAACTATACTACCATAAAGTATGAACAGGTAGTAGGTCCAAAGGGGAAAAATCAAAAAACCATTGATCAGATTGAAACCTCAAAGGTGTCTGACTATGCCTGTGAAGATGCTGACATCACGCTTCAGTTGAAAGAAATTTTAGAAAAGGACATTAAAGAAAGAAAACTGGAAAAACTACTTCATGAAGTAGAAGAACCCCTCTCCTTTGTGTTGGCGGACATGGAATATGAGGGAGTGAAAGTAGATACCGATGCGTTGGAGAAAATGTCTGGTGAACTGGATACCGAAAGTAGAAGGGTTCAAGATGAGATCTTCAAAATAGCTGGGGTCGAATTCAATATTGGATCGCCAAAGCAATTGGGAGAAATCCTCTTCGAACAGTTGAAGTTGGTGGAAAAACCAAAAAAGACCAAGACAGGACAATATGCTACCGGAGAGGAAATCCTTTCCAAACTGGCAGATGAGCATGAGATTGCTGCTAAAATTTTAGAGTTCAGAGAATATCAAAAACTGAAGTC
>CAYGTD010000208.1:0-6678 GCA_964352725.1 uncultured Roseivirgaceae bacterium | reverse complement strand
TGCCTGTTCTGTTTAAGTTTTGAAAAAGAGAATTCTCCCCAAAGACGTCTAAATCAAAAGAATATGAATGCGTTGTATTTATGTAATTATTGCCATTTTCAAAAGGCAATTTCTTGTGCTCCAAATAGTCTATTTCATTTTGATTAATATCAATTAGTTCTTTTTCTACTTTCTTTTGCCATGATAATTTTTGATGAACTTTGACCAAGAAAAGAAAGGCTACCACCAGAAATAGGGTTCCCAAAATGAATAAAGAATTGTCGGAGGTATTAAAGAAATATAGACTGCTAATCGTTCCAATGGCTATTACCAATCGAACGGCGCTAATCAGGTTGTATCGCTTATTTATATGCTCAGCATTTTGTTGATGTTGAGACTTTAGTTCTTTGTATCGATTCATAAAATTATTGACTTATTGGCGCTCCCTCTAATTGACCCCACTCTGACCATGATCCATCATACAGCGATTTTGGGTTATCATTTACAAGTTCTGCCGCAAGCAAAATGATGCATGCAGTAATTCCCGAACCACAAGTAAATACCAATGGTTCACCCCCTATATTTAGTTCAGATAGTTTTCTCGCCAAATCTCCTTTAGAAAGAAACTTACCATTTTCAATGACGGAGGAAAAAGGAAGATTCAAGGACTCTGGAACATGTCCTCCTTTTAAATCTGCTCTTGGTTCAGGGGAAGAACCATAAAATCTTCCAATGGAGCGAGCATCAATTAGGGTGAAATTTTGAGCAGTAATATTGGCCATTACTTCTGATGCATTTTTGATCTTATTAGGTTGGAAATTGGAGCTAAAATACCCTTCTTCTATTTCATCATTCTTGATTAACTCCGTTTCATTTCCAGCCTTTATCCATTCGGGTAATCCACCATCTAGTACAGCAACTGCTTCGTGCCCCATTACCCTAAACATCCACCATACTCTAGGACTATTATAGACACCTAAGTTATCATAGACTATGATCTTGCTATTATTGTTGATTCCTAATTTCCTACAACCCTTTTCAAATTCAGATGGGTTTGGAAGCATATTTGGGATATGATTTTCTTTATCTCTGAATACATTTTTCGTATCGAAATACCTTGCTCCATTTATTTGTAAGTCAGGGTATTCAGTTATTAAGTTCGATTTATTCTGCTTTTCGCTTGTATCTAGAATGATAATATTAGGATCGTTAATATGATCACTAAGCCAAGCTACTGAGACAATGGTTGATTTCATTTGAGAGTCGATTGATTGATTTTATGAAGCATTAATCCTCCGATTGAAGTGGCTCTACTTATTGCTTCTTCTGACTTTGGACCTTTAAATAGAGAATGATTAGTTTCACTCCAAAGTTGGAGCCATTTATCAAAATGAGTCTTATTTAATAGGACTTTCTTACTAAGTTCTAAATGCTTAATCATGGGATTCCCCTTGTAGTTTGCTTGACCATGTAGAATGCTTTCCCAAAAATCATACATAATCGGAATATGAGTATCCCAGTTCAAGGCCACAATATCTTTGAATATAAAGCCAATACTTTCATCAACTAAAACCTTTTTATAGAACTCATCAATGAGTAGGACAATATCAGTTCTTTTTTCAATGTCTTTCATTGAAGGCTAAACTACTGATGAGTTGTACAACTTATCATTATTTAGCAATTAAAGATTGTAACCATTCTAAAAATTCAAAGTATTTCTGATGTCGATGCAACTTTTTGACTTGAATTACATCTATTAAGTAGACACCTTGAAAATAAAAAATATGAGAGCTTCAAAATCCTTATCAACAAAATGTAGAATCGGAATCCTTGTTTTCATTGGACTCTTTTCGGTAAGAGCTTTCGCCCAAAATACTATCCAAGCTTCAGATTTAATGAAAGATATAAAGGATGGGAAAAGTATTTCTTATGAAAATGTGACCATTGAAGGAATACTAGATTTTACATATATGGAAGAAAAGCTTCCCGATCTTCCAGAGAGATCAAAGTGGTGGAATAATGGAGGTGATAATACGGTTGAGGAATCTATTGGAGTATCAATATCATTTATCAATTGTAGTTTTCAAGATGATGTATTAGCCTACATACATGTTGAAAAGTCTGGATATACATTCACAGCTGATTTTGACAAAGATGTAGTTTTCAAAAACTGCGAATTTTCAAGAAATGCAATGTTTAAGTATTCTGATTTTGATCGCATGGCAAATTTTGAAGGATCAAAATTCCAAAGAAAATCTACTTTTAAGTATGCTGAATTTGATGAAAAGGCAAATTTTTCGAATACAAGATTTGAAGATGATGCCACATTCAAATACACTGAGTTTGATGAAGGAGTGTCGTTCAAAAATGCCATTTTTGATGAATCTCTGAACATAAAATACATGAACGCTCGAGGTGATTTTGATATAGATGGATTAAAGGTCAGAGACGATATCGACTCAAAATACACCAAGGTAAACGGAAGAAGCTTTAGTGCATATCTCCTAGACAATAGAAATTAATTTCTCTTCATATATACTACCAATTCGTAGCAAGTCATTCACCAGCTGGTGGGTGGCTTTTTTATTTTAATTGAGCTTATTCCTTCCTATTCCTTTTCCAAATAACGTCCTTGAGTATGGCGTTCTCCTCTACAATTTTTGCTTCTTTTAATGTATAGAGAACACCTTCAAGCATTTTGTTACTCACCCATCCGTCTGTATTCCACTCGGTGCTGTGATACCATCTCTCAGCATCTTTTGATTCAATATTGAAATTATCTTTCACCAATTCAATAGCATCTTTTGATTGCATAAAATCAGCACAAGACTTTTGAATAACCTTCAGAATGGATGACACCAAATCGGGACTCGTATCAATTATTTGATTTGTTGCAGCGATCACAAAACACGGCCATGGAGAAACAAATTCTCCTATTCTCTTCATATTGCCAGATTCTAGATATGGTTTAGTAGTAAATTTCTCCCAATAGAATACTTCTGTTTCACCATTATTTAAAGATGAGATAGCACCTTCGATATTCTTGACAGGAATGAATTGCGACTCATCGATTGATTTATCTCTCAGAAGTGCGTCTACAATTGGCATCAAATGAGATCCTGAACCTAATCTGCTGATAGCAATTTTTTTGTCAAATACCTGATTGTGATCGTGAATAGGGTTGTCACTCTGTGTGTGAATTCCCCAAGTCAATGAGGTTTTTACGTATCCACTTACAATTTTAGTAGGACTACCTTTTAAAATATCAGTGACTATCCCTTCGGTAAGCAGTATGCATAGATCACAATCATTTTCCCTCAAAGCTTGAGTCATGTAACCCGTACCACCTGGATAATCAATCCATTCTATATCAATATTTTGATTTGCAAATAGACCTTGTTGTATTGCTAAATGAATAGGTAAATTGAAATGCTCTGGCACTCCGCCGATTCGTATCTTCTGATTGACCATAGCTTGCTTAAGCGGTTGTTCCCCCACAGCTAGAGCCTGCACCAGCGGTACAGCCATAGCAATGTTGATTTACAATGATATCTCTTTTTAAAAGTGACTCTATATTAAATTCACTGATATGATCAGGAGCATTTACTTTTAATTCTAACATTTGGTTAAAATCACAATCGTATAAGTACCCATCCCATCCTACGCTTACTGTATTTCTACACATTACGCCCTCAGCTGCAGCAGGATTAAAAGCGTTTACTAATTCGTCCATGTAGTCTTGGTATTTCTCAGACTTCACCAGGTATTCTAAAAAGCGGCTTACAGGTAAATTGGTAATAGCGAAAAGCTCATTAAAAACTATGCCGTATTCCAATAGCTTCTTTTTGAATTGAGACTCTAGTGTAATTTGATCTCCAGGAAGAAAAGCACCTGCTGGATTATAAACTAGATCTAATTTAAGTCTATTTCCCTCCTTACCGTATCCTACATCGTTTAGCATTTGAAGTGCCTTAATAGATTTATCAAAAACTCCATCTCCTCTCTGGGCATCAGTTCTTTTAGCGGTAAAATATGGTAGACTTGATACTACATTAATATTATGTTTCTTAAAAAATTCAGGTAGGTCATGGTATTTAGGGTTAGCTAAAATGATGGTTAGATTACAACGTACAATCACCTGTTTGCCAATTGCACTTAGTTCTTCTACGAACCATCGGAAATGAGGATTCATTTCTGGAGCCCCTCCAGTTAAGTCAACTGTGGTAATGTTAGTATCCTTTATAGCATCAAGACACTGCTGCATGGTTTCTTTTGTCATGATCTCTTTTCGATCAGGACCAGCATCCACATGACAATGTGTACAGACTTGATTGCACATCTTGCCTACATTAACCTGAAATATTTCAACACTGGTGGGCTTTAATGGAGAGTGACCCAGGTTTGACATTTTACTATCAAATGAATCTATATTGATTGAATCTATATTGTCCAGAACCTCTATTTGTCCTTCAGGAGTGCTTAATTTATGGTTTTGTCTTTTTAAAGATTTTATCATTCTTACATTAATTTATCATTCACTTGATTCATCATTTGGACACCATGAACCAATGTAGCACCACTTTTAATGGCAGCTGCTACATGAACTGCCTCCATCATTTGCTCTTCATCAACTCCTTTTTTCAAACAGTCATTTGTATAAGATTCAATGCAGTAAGGACAGTGTACGGCATGAGATACAGCCAATGCTATTAGTGATTTTTCTCTTGCAGTCAAAGCGTCCTCTTTGAAAACATCTCCGTAATAATCAAAAAATTTCTCACCTAGTTCCTTTTTCCATTCAGTTATTTCACCAAATTTCTTTAAGTCTTCTCTATTATAATACGTGTCTTTCATATCTATTTATTGATAAAAGGTGAAGTTAAGATATTATGTAGGTAACGCTATAGAAATAGACTAAAACGTCTTTCAAACTACTAACATGGAATCTATCAATTACATATAATTGATAGATGCAGATTCTTTTCAGTAGGATTAAGAGATTCTTTCAATAAATAGTGATTGTCTAATTAGGTTTTTTTTCATTTAATTGTAAATAACTTTTTAATATTATCATTTGATAAAAAATTTTAAAAAATCCTTTGTTAGATGGAATATGAACATTACTTTAGAGAATAGATAGTGAGTATCTATTTCCATAGCTGGTTCTTAATGATGAAGGGTTGCACAAAATGTAACCCTTCTTTTTTTGTATGCTTACATACAATTGCTATTTTTATCAAATGGTAAATGATAGGCTACACCACTTTATACATGTTTTAGGAATGAACCCCACTTCATTTGCTGAGAGTGTAGATACGAATGTTACTGTCATTTTCAACATCATTAAAGGTAGAAGAAGTAAACCAAGCTTTGAACTACTTCAGAAAATCTTCAATAAGTATGATAAACTTAATTCTGAGTGGCTTGTAAATGGTGAGGGTGCTATTTGGAAGGAAGAAGTGGTTACTTCAGGGAAAGTAGCCCCATCAAACGTTAATCTAGAAAATAGAATTACAGAACTTTTAGTCAAGTTTCGTTTGGAATATCCATCATCCTATGATGCTGAGGAACTGGAAGAGTTAGTTAATTTCTTAATGAGAGAGACGAATGAACAAAAGCAGAAACTAATTTTAATGTATGATCGTCAAAAGAGTATGGTGAAAATGCTTAAACAAGAATTAAAAATAAACAGTAAGAAATAGCTTACTCTAATATTTCAAGTTTGACAAGTTCTCTTTCAATAGACTTTCTTACTCTGATTTTCTCATATCTATTATATCCTATTACAAGAAAAAGAAGCACAAGCAGACCACCAGAAGTTATTCTGGAGTAAAATAAAATAGATGCAATTTTCTCTTGTTTCTCTACTTCATCAAAATAACGCTTTGTAATAAGATCCATGTTGTAGCGCTTATCTGTTTCTTGAATTTCTTCTTGAATTTCAATGTATGACTTTAGTTTATTCGAATAAAGATTTGAATAATATTGGGATTTTTTTATTTCACCGAGTTGATAGTTATAATCTGACAAAAGCTCATAAATAGGAAACTCCTCTAAATTCATATTGATTTTTGATGTAAGTTCTTCGCCTTTGTTTAAAAAGTAGCTAGCGTCTTCTATTGAATTCATTTCCAAGGAATATTTACCTGCCATCATATAGGAAATAAAAAGACTTCCATTATTTTTTTCGTTTAACGATTCTTTAATACTAATCGAAGTAATTAGTTTATTTATCGCTTCTTCTTTGTTGCCATTTTCGTATTCAATCTCACCTAGGTTGTGAAGTGCTTTAGCTTTAAAATATGGAGAGGTAAATTGATCCTCTATTAATTTTGTGAAGTATAGCTTCGCATTGTCAAAGTCTCCTTTTAGCATATAAGCTAATCCGATTTCATTAACCACTACTTCCTCTGGGGCCATTGAATGTACTTGTAAAAACAGATCTATTGCGCTATCAAATTCTTCTCTAATTCTAAGGTTTATAGCTTGATTTAATTTAATACTTATTATTTCAGTGGTGTCATTTGATAGTATTGCAAATCCCAAAGCTTTGTCGTTATATTGTTCACCAAGTTCGTGAGCATTAAATTGATGAAAAATATTGGAAATATTTTTGTGTAACGATATTTTTTCAGAAATAATACCTTCGTAAGAAGCACTTTCTGCATTTCTAATCGCTTCTAAATAATAAATCACAGA
>CAYGTD010000207.1:0-6706 GCA_964352725.1 uncultured Roseivirgaceae bacterium | reverse complement strand
TCTTTTGCTTATCATTTGCCCTTTTCCCTTTCCTTCCATCTCACCACTAAACGCCTTGTCTATTGTCATTCTTCCTGCGGGTGTATCTTTATCTTGTTGAGGTGCAAGATTCACTTCGAATGTCCCTTTTGCTATCATCTTTTCCATTAGTGTTGTAAAAACAAGTAGTTTAAGCTAATTCGTCCAGCATTTAAGCAATCTCCTTTATTTTATATCCAATTTCATAATGAACAAGGTTCTTGTTTTGCTAGAAGTTGACATTTTCCAAAATTCAGAATTTCATCAAAAAGCTCATCTAATTTAGCAAAATGAAGTTGTTACTTGTCGAAGATCAGGTAGAGCTGGCGAGCAGTATACAAAATTACTTTTCTAAGGAGGGTGATGTATGCGAAATAGCCTATTCGCTTGCTAAAGCATCAGAGAAGCTGTACGCATTTGATTATGATGTTGTTTTGCTTGACTTAATGCTACCAGATGGTGACGGCCTTTCTCTTCTTAAGATGATTAAGGAAACTAAGTCTAAAACTGGTGTAATGATTATTTCAGCTAAGAATGCCCTAAATGACAAACTAGCCGGCCTTGACCTAGGTGCTGATGATTATTTGCCCAAACCATTTCATCTTGCAGAATTGAATGCTAGAGCCAAGGCAATTTATAGGAGGAGACTTCAGCAAGGCACTAACGCTTTGAATTTTAAGGAGGTTGAAATTAATCTTGAAAGCAGAGAAGGAATAGTGAGTGGTCAAGTGCTTGACTTAACTAGAAAAGAATACGAGCTCCTACATTACTTCATCGTCAATCAAAACAGGCTGCTCACAAAGCAATCAATAGCTGAACACCTTTGGGGTGATTACATGGATGCTGCTGATTCATTTGATTTTGTCTATCAACATATCAAAAATCTTAGAAAAAAGATCGTTCAAGCAGGAGGAAACGATTACTTCAAAACAGTTTATGGAGTGGGTTATAAAATGAAAGATGAGTCATGAATTTAATAACTAGAATCACCATATTATTTGTTTTTGTATCTCTCCTAATCTTTTTGATAGGCGGATTTATAAGCTTGGATATCATGATCAGAGAGGTAGATTTTGAACAAAGAAGATTCCTTATTGAGCGCTTAGATCGTGCAGAAAGATTGATTGAGAGAAGAAATCCAACTGATAGTATTATATGGAGTAAGATGGTTATAGTTCCGCTTGATGAATTGCAAGATGAGTCACAGGTTTTTTCGGATACTTTGGTGATGCATTCGCAGCTAGAGCGACTAGAACCCCATCTCAAATTAGATGTAATTAAGAATATAGAAGGCAAGAGTTATCTAATAAGTCTTTACGATATTGTTATTGAGAAAGACGATATCATAGATGGATTGGTAGAGTCTCTTGTGACAATGTATCTATTACTATTAGCAGCAGTCTTAATCATTGCATTAACTGCTTCATACTTTATTCTAAGGCCATTTAATAATACTTTAGCCGTCATTAAGAATTTCTCTTTAACAGAAAGAAATCAAGAAGTTAAATTTCCAAAATCAAGAGTTTCAGAATTCAAACGGTTGAATCAATTCTTGACTGAAATGACAGATAAAGTAAAGTCTGACTATCAAGCCTTAAAAGAATTTTCTGAAAATGCATCACACGAGCTTCAAACTCCATTAGCAATTTTACAAGGAAAATTAGAAGTGCTTATGGACGCTGATAATTTGACAGAGGATCAGATAAATCAAATAGGTTCTGCTCAAAATACTGTTAGAAGATTAAGTAATTTAAGTAATGCTCTTTCATTGCTCACCAAGATTGAGAATAATGAATTCAAGAACGTAACTGAAGTGAATTTGTCTCATACCATTCGAACAATGGCTGATGAGTTTAAAGAATTGATAGAACTTAAATCAATAAATATCAAAACTAATATTCAAGAAGATGTTATTGTAAATGCAGATAAGGTATTGATTGAGTTATTGCTCACCAATTTGATTAATAATGCCATTCGCCACAATTGGGAAAATGGAAACATAAGCTTGAGTTTAACGAAAAATCACTTAGAAATAAAGAACACAGGTGCTCCTGTAGAGGGAGATCCATCAGAATTATTTCAACGGTTTAAGAAATCAAATCAAAGTGAGAGCTCATTAGGTTTAGGACTAGCTATAGTCCAAAAAGTATGCGATTTATACCAATATTCCATACAGTACAGCTATTCAGCAAAACAACATTCACTTAAAGTGGTTATCAGCAAGTAGTTTTTTAATCGATAAGGTAAAACTTCAGAATTGCTTTAGAATCTGATCAAAAAGGCATCAAAATGCCATTATAATATTGTATCATGAATAAAAGATTAGTACTTGTATTTTTAACTTCATTAGGGATCATTCTGACTAACGCTCAAGGAAATCAAAGACAAGATGGACAGGGGGAAAGACCTACTTTTTTAATAACCGGCCAGCTTATTGAAAATGGTACCGGCCAGCCTGTTGAGTTCGCAACCGTTAGTATTTTTTCTGAGAGAGATTCTTCTTTAGTAACGGGAGGTCTGTCAGATGTTGAAGGAAAATTTAATATTCAGTCAAGACCAGGTAGGCTTTACATGGTGGTTCAATTTATGGGGTATGAAACAGTTAAAATCTCAGGAATTCAATTAAATAAAGAAAATCAATCTTTCGATGCAGGCCAAGTTAAATTTAAGCAAGACGAATTGCTATTAGAAGAAGTAGTGGTTCAAGGTGAGAGAACACAAATGGAGCTGACACTAGATAAGAAGGTTTATAACATAGGAAAAGACCTGAGTAACTTAGGAGGAAGCACAGCTGACCTTTTAGCTAATCTTCCTTCATTAGAAGTGGACGTGGATGGAAATGTGTCACTTAGAGGGAGTGAAAATGTACAAATTTTAATTGATGGAAAACCTTCCGGTCTTATTGGACTTTCCGGAAGTGGTGGATTGCAGCAGCTACAAGGTAATTTAGTAGAGAGCGTTGAGATCATCACTAATCCATCAGCAAGGTATGATGCAGAAGGAGGTGCAGGAATTATTAACATCATATTAAAGAAAGAAAAAGCAAAAGGCTTTAACGGAAGCTTTCAGGTTCAGGGTGGATTGCCTGCAAACAACGGAGCAAGCGTAAATATCAATTACAGAACAGGATGGATCAATTGGTTTGTAAACTACGGAGTGACTAATCGAAGATCACCAGGCGAGGGTTTTACCAATAATTTTTTCAATAATCCAGCAAGAGACACAACCTATTTCATCAACCAAATTAATGATAGAGAACGTGCTGGTATATCGCAAAATGTTCGTTTTGGATCAGACATTTATTTCAATCCTAAAAACGTGCTTACACTTTCCGCTTCTTATAGAAATTCAGATCAGGAAAATACAACAAATACTTTATACTCATTTTTGAATGAAAGCAGGGAGCTTTTTGCTGAACGTTTGCGGATAGACAATGAAGATGAGGATGATATAAACTGGCAATACGAATTATTATTTAATAGGGATTTTAATAGGAAGGGACAGAAACTATCCGCCAATTTTCAAGTAAGGAATAGTGAAGAAACTGAGATTTCAGTATTCGATGATGTTACATCGTTTACAAGCGGTTCTGTTGACAATCTCATTCAAAACTCTCGAAATAATAATGGAGAAGATCAACTTCTGGCTCAGCTAGATTACATTCATCCATTCGGAGAAAAAGCCAAATTTGAGGTAGGGTTTAGATATACTGATCGAAGTATTTTTAATAACTATAGGGTAGAATCAGATTCTACTAATACTGGAGATTTTGAAGAAGTAGTTGATTTAACCAATGAGTTTAGTTTCGATGAGCAAGTTTGGGCAGGATATGGCATGCTAAGTAATAGAATGGAAAAAATTTCTTGGCAGCTCGGGATTAGATTGGAAAATACAGATTTGGAAACGTTGCTAAAGGCGCCTACGCAGCAAAGCGATTCTTCTAATAATCAGAATTACTTTTCATTTTTCCCTAGTGCAAATGTTACTTACAAGTACAGTGAAATATCTTCCTTACAGTTAAGTTATAGTAGGAGAATTAGCAGGCCAAGGTTTAGAAATTTGAATCCATTTCTTACTTACAGTAATCCTTTGAGCTTATATACAGGTAATCCTACCTTGCAACCTCAATTCACTGATTCATACGAAATTGGTGTGTTACAAAACCGAAAATCTACAAGTATCTATGCAGGATTGTATTATCGACATACGACAGGAGTAGTCCAACGAATACAGGTGTCTGGAGAGCAGGAGGGAGTCACCATACGTAGACCAGAAAATCTTGCAGTAGAAGATGCTATTGGTGTAGAAACCAATATCAACCACGACTTCACAAACAAATTTAGGGTGACTAGCAACTTAAATTTCTACAATTCTCAAATTGACGGAGGAGAGTCGCTTTCCGCTGAGGCCACCACATTCTCTGGAAGAATGGGAGCTTTTTACAGAAACAATAAACTATTCAACGCTCAAATGACATGGTGGTATAGAGCTCCTCAAAACACACCTCAAGGAACAAGAAAGTCGATATCAAGTCTTGATTTAGGTTTATCTAAAGATGTTCTTAAAAATAATGGTACCGTATCATTGAGTATTAGTGATCTCTTTAACACAAGAATATCTAGGAGTGAAACAATTACCGAAACATTCACTTCAGAGTCAGAATTTCAGTGGAGGAGAGGACCTACTGCTGTGCTTTCATTTACTTATCGTTTGAATCAAAATAAACAACGAGATGGAAGAAGAGGAGGACAGGACGAAGGGGACTATGATGGTGGTGACTTCTAAAAAAATATTTGAGTAGTGGTGATGCCCCTCTTCATAGAAATTTTTCTTGTTGAGGGGTTTTTTCATTTTGCTTAAGACTAAACTAATTCGCTTACATTTTCCAAACTACCTTCATATTTTTCAGCTTCAACTCCAAATCTTTTTAAAAAATCAACGCCTTCATCATTCGGAATTCCTTTGTACTCCGCATAGGATTTCAAATAAACAACCTTAGCTATTTTCATGGTATAAATAATTCGTGCGCAGGCAATACAAGGGGAAAGAGTTACAAAGAGTGTAGCACCTTCTACATCTGTTTTATTTTTTACAGCGTAAAGAATTGCATTTTGCTCAGCGTGAAGTGCAAGCGAGCAGCTTCCCTTGGAGTCTCTGGGGCATCCCGTTTCTGGCCATTCTATGTCACAATTATGCGTGCCTGAGGGAGGTCCATTATAGCCAATGGATATAATGCGCGTATCTTTTGTTAGTACAGCACCTACATGTCTTTTGATGCAATGAGATCGTTTGGCAAGATTCACTGCCAACTCCATGTAGATATCGTCAAATTTTGGTTTAGACATGATGTAAAATTAGTGATGCTTACCCGATTGTTTTACCAATTATGTAATTGACTTAATCATTCCAATTTTCTAGCCGTATTATTGTCTAGTTAAAAACCAAAATATGCGAAACATCCTCATTTTATTCAGTCTTCTTTTTATTTCTCAATTAGTTGCTCAAGAGCAGGAACCTGTTCAGGAAATGGGTTTTGAAGAGTATAATCCACCCTCTACACTGATGGTGCCAGAAAATCCTGTGAAGCGCGCGAAATTTCCTTTTGTAGATATTCACAGTCATCAGTGGAATTTAACAAAAGAAGGAATTGCAAAGCTAGTTGGCGAAATGAATGAATTGAACATGGGAGCGATGGTGAACCTGAGTGGGAGAGGATTTGATCGTGCAGCTGGAGATATTGGAACCCAAGAATACTTAGCAGGGATGGTTAGAAGAGTAAACGGTGAGGCGCCAAATAAAATAATAATTTTCACGAACGTGTCATTCAAAGATATTGACGACTCAAACTGGACTGAGAATGCGGTGAAGGAACTAGAGGAGGATGTAGCCAATGGAGCTAGAGGATTGAAAATCTACAAAAGTCTAGGTTTAAGTTATAAGGATGCAGCCGGTAATAGAATTGCCATAGATGATCCACGAATTGATCCTGTATGGGCTAAATGTGGTGAGCTTGGAATCCCAGTATTAATTCATTCAGCAGATCCTGCTCAGTTTTGGCAACCGATGGACGCCAATAATGAGCGCTGGTTAGAATTGAAATTGCGACCTGGACGTAAGAGAGGAGATGATAATCCAGCACCATTCGAACAGATCATTGCTGAGCAACATAATGTTTTTAAAAAGCATCCTAGTACTACTTTCATCAATGCACACATGGGGTGGATGGGTAATGATTTGGATAAAGCAGGGGAACATCTAGAAATGTATCCCAATGTGAATTTTGGGATTGGGGCTGTCATAGCCGAGTTTGGTAGACAACCAAAAAGAGCAAATGAGTTTTTCACCAAATACCATGATCGTTTACTTTTTGGAAAGGACGCTTATAACCCTGAAGAATTTTATACCTACTTCAGAGTATTGGAAACGGAGGACGAATACTTCCCATATTACAAAAAGTACCATGCTTATTGGAAAATGTACGGATTAGGCTTATCAGATGAAGTCTTGAAAAGCATCTATTACCGCAATGCATGTAGAGTCATTCCAGGTCTAGAACTGAGCATGTTTGAGTAGCGTCAATAGCACAGAAAAGAAAGCTCAACCCTAATTTCGCAATTAAAATATGGGTCGAACTTTGTGTTCTTAGTGTAATTCTTTGTGTTCTTAGTGGTTAGGCTTAATGCTTAAA
>CAYGTD010000206.1:0-6717 GCA_964352725.1 uncultured Roseivirgaceae bacterium | reverse complement strand
GAGAAATAGTATATGATGATAATGGATTTCCTGTTAGAGACTCAGAATTGGGCGTTATTGGTGATCCTAATCCAGATTGGCAAGGTTCAGCTATTGGATCCATTTCCTACAAAAATTTCAGCCTATCCTTCTTATTCGAAACATTCCAAGGTGCGGATATTTTTGCAGGAACCAAATCAGTACTGGTGGATTACGGCCGTTGGGGCTCAACAGCTAATGAAACAACAGCATCACAAAATTTACTTACCTATTCTGGCAATGTGATTCCAGCAGGAACCACCTTTAGAGGTCAAATTGATAATTTTGGTGCTGGACCAGTAGCTGTTACTCAAGACTGGTACAATGGTCCAGGTGCTTTCTTTGGAGGGGGGAATCATGAACTATATATCGAAGACGGGTCTTGGACTAGGCTAAGAGAGCTTACTATCAGCTATCGTGTGAACCCTCAGTGGTTAGAAAAAGCAGGAATTAGTACACTTGATCTTTCTGCTACAGGTAGAAATCTGTTTTTATGGACACCATTTGAAGGAAACGATCCAGACACCAACGTGTCAGGAGTAAGCTCATCTAGAGGAATTGACTACTTCAATAATCCAAGTACTAAATCCTATGTGTTCTCTCTTACTCTTACTTTTTAATCCAAGAAACGTAACGAAATCATGAAAAAAGTAATTATAACAACCCTGTTTTCTATTTTCTTTTTTGGCTGTGCTGATATTGTAGATGATTTGAATCAAAATCCAAATAATCCATCTTCAGCTCCATATCAATATGCACTTACAACGACAGAAGTAGCTAACATAATCCTGCATACTGGAGAGCCAACAAGGAAGGCGGGAATATTTGCTGGTCAGTATACAGGTATTGAAAGACAACAGCTTGGATATTCTACTTATATTTTAGTTTCCAGTGACTTTAATAGTCACTGGAATACCGTTTATAGTAGCATTGTTAGAAATGCATTAGTTACTCAAGAGCTGGCTGCTGAGCAAGGTGTGGAAGGCATAACCGCTGGAATTACGCAATTGCTAAGAGCATTAGCATTAGGAACGGCGGGTTCATTATGGGGAGATGTTCCTTTTGATGAAGGAGGACAACTAGAATTTGAGAATCCAGCATACGAAAACCAATTGACTGTTTATGGCAAAGCTCAAGACCTATTAGATGAAGCAATAGTTAATTTCGCTTCGGGTACGGGTCGGCCGCTTGGTTCGACAGATATCTATTTTGATGGTGATCCTGTTGCTTGGACACAAGTAGCTTATACCGTTAAAGCCAGATTTTACATGCACACAAAGGAATATCCACAGGCATATACTGCTGCACAAAGTGGCATAGGGTCAGATGGATCTAGTGGTGATATTAATAATTTATCTTCTCCTCATGGCACAGCTGTTGATAATGCCAATTTAAACTATCAATTCTTCGAAATCGCTTCAAGAAGAAACGATTTGGTTACTTCTGATTTTTTCGCGAGTATGATTGATTCTAATCCTGCCAGAAGTCCAGATCCGACTAATTATAGAGGACATTCCAAAACAGACGAAACAGCACGCTATGACTATTTACTGCAGACAACAAGCGTCGGTATTCAGCCTAATACCAATGCCAATGGATTTGCACAAATTGATGGACGAGGAGCGATGGTGACTTATGCAGAGAATCTGTTGATTCTAGCAGAAGCAGGTGCAAGGACCGTTGATTTAGCAACAGGACTTGGTCATTTAAATACATTTAGAACTTATATGTCAACCGGAGGATATCTAACGAATCCGAATTTAGGCAATGTTAGATACGATGCTTTTGTAGTTGCAGATTTCAATGGCGGGGGAATAGAAAACCTGGATGGTAGTCTTTCTCCAAATGATGCTCTATTAAGAGAAATATTGGAAGAGCGATATGTCACCTTATTTGGTCAAATAGAAGTATTTAATGATACGCGAAGAACGCTTAGTGAAGCTTCAATTCGCGTACCGGTACAGCCTAATCTAGGTCCTGTTTTACCAGAACGTTTTCTATATGCTCAGTCAGAGATTGATGCAAATTCAAGTACGCCAAGACCACTTCCAGGTTTGTTTGAGAAGACAGCTGTAAACCAATAATAGATTTAGAATGAAGAAGATTATTAATATAACACTTCTTGTCATTGGAGTGCTACTTGCTTCGTATTCTACTTCTAAAGCGCAGATAAAAGATCAACGTCCGATTAGAGTGCTATTTGTTGGAAACAGTTTTACATATTTTTTCAATTTACCTCAAGTAGTTGCATCTATGGCAGAAACTCAGGGTGTTGAAATCATTACTAGGCAATCAACGGTGGGTGGATCAACGTTGGAGCAACATTGGAAAGAAGAAAAAGGTACACGAACAAGAAAGCTACTCGATAGCCTTGAATGGGATTATGTGGTATTAAATAATCACAGCCTTATTACTGTAAATGGTCCCGATGAATTTATAGTGTACAGTACAAAATTCATTGAATTGATCCGTTCTAAAGGAGCTAAGCCAATCATCATGCAGACGTGGGGGTATAAATCCAATCCTTTATTGATTCGTCCGATAATGGAAGGGTATGCAAGGCTATCTGAAGAAAGTAAAACAGACATGGTACCTGCCGGTGAATTATTTCTCGAGGCACGAAAATGGCGGCCGGATTTGGAGCTTTTTCAAGATGATAAACATCCATCCTCGAATGGAACCTACATGCTTGGTCTCGCATTTTTCAAATATTTCACAGGGCTTTCTACAAAAGATATTCCCTTCCGCTTGACTACCACCGACAAGGATGGTGAAAAACTCTATTTGTTGTTTATGTCAAAAGAGGATTCGGATTTTCTTCAACAATTGGTAGATGATTTTGAATTCAAAGTTGATTCCAAATGACCTTGAAAAATCGAATCATACCGCTCTTGATGGGACCGGGGCTCTTTTTACTCATGGAGCTTTTGGGTCCACCAGAAACCATGAACATGGCAGCCTATCAAGTCCTTTGCGTAACTGCTTGGGTTGCTGTATGGTGGATCACAGAGGCAATTCCAATTGCAGTCACAGCCATGTTACCGATTGTATTATTTCCAATGACAGGAGCACTTGGATTGAGTGCAACTACAGCTTCTTTTGGACATAAATATATCTTTTTATACTTGGGTGGTTTTTTGTTGGCTATCGCCATAGAGAAGTGGGATCTTCATAAGCGTATAGCATTGAATATCATTAATTTGATTGGGTCAAATATCAATACCATTATTCTGGGATTCATGGCAGCAACTGGCTTCATGTCCATGTGGATATCGAATACAGCTACTTCTGTGATGATGTTGCCCATAGGCATGGCGGTTGTCTCCCAATTCAAGAAAGCTGATAATGGTGAAACGTCAGATGCCTCTTTTGTTGGGAAAGCACTCATGTTAGCGATTGCCTATAGTGCGTCCATTGGTGGATTTGCTACATTGATAGGAACACCTCCCAATTTGGTTTTGGCAGGAGTATTAGAAAGTACATACGGTGTTAAAATTAGCTTTATGCAATGGATGAAATTTGGTCTTCCGTTATCGCTTTGCTTAATGATAATTTGTTGGATCTATTTAACTCGATTTGCCTACAAGTTTGAGCAAAAGCAATTTCCTGGTGGGAGAGTTGAAATTAAATCGATGCTAAACAAATTGGGCAAAATGAGTTCGGAGGAAAAAACTGTCTTGGTGGTTTTTATAGTAACCGCTGCTCTCTGGATGACAAGATCACTCATCGAAAAAGTAGTGCCAGCTATAGACGATACCATTATTGCTATGATTGCAGGTATTTCCCTATTTATCATCCCGGCTAAAAACAAAACCCGGATCATTGATTGGAAGGAATGTACTAATCTACCTTGGGATATTATACTGCTTTTCGGTGGTGGAATGGCCTTAGCAAAAGGATTCTCAGAAACAGGATTAGCAGAATGGATTGCACTTCAAATGACTCAGATGCAGGCATTGTCCTTACTAATGCTAATACTTGTATTGGTAGCCTCAGTAAATTTCTTGACAGAAATCACATCAAACTTGGCCACAACAGCAATGCTCTTACCAGTATTAGCGCCAATGGCGTATGCATTTGATTTACATCCATTTATGATTATGGTTTCTGTTACCATCTCTGCTTCTTGCGCATTTATGTTACCTGTGGCTACACCCCCAAATGCTGTTGTATTTGGCTCAGGCTACCTACGAATACCTGATATGATACGTGCAGGAATATGGATGAATTTAGTATCCATTATAATCGTGACTTTGGCGACTTACCATCTGCTTCCGATACTTTGGGATATCATTCCAGGTGAATTTCCGGAAGCATTTAATCTAATGAATAATTAATATGAACTTCTTTAATACAATAAGAATATTAAACCCAATCAATATGAAAAATCTAATTCAACATTCACTTGTGAAATGGCTGTTGTTCACAATAATTCCTATGGTCATTCTTGTCTCTTGCGGTAAAGATGACGAGGGATTTGAGATTACTAACGATCTTCGTGCACTTTACGTCAGTGTAGGTGGTGAACGTTTGGAAACGGGTGCTAGCGCCATTCCGGTAGTGGCTTCAGTAGAAATAGTTTTTTCACATGGCCTAAATACTGCTGATTTTGAAAATGGGTTAACTATTACACCTGCTTTGGATTATACGATTTCATATGACGAAACCAATTCATTTGTGACGATCACACCTGATGTAAGACTTGAGTATGGAGTGATATACAATATCAACCTTCCAGCTGGTACATACGGTGCTAATGGTGAAACTTTGAAAGAAGATTTTACCTATGTATTTAGTACTGGCGAGTTTGCACCACCTGAAATTACATTGACAGCAGATAAATTAAGTTTCTTTGAAGGGGAAGAGGTAACCTTTACCGCAAATTTAAGTGAAGTTGTCTTTGTAGATGTTTCATTTGATTTGGTTTTCACAGGTTCCGCAGAAGGAGCGGGTGTAGATTACACTACTACCGCTACAAGTATTACGATTCCAGCTCAGCAAACGGAAGCTACATTTTCCATTACTGCACTTGAAGGTGATGCTGTAGAAGGAAATGAAGACATTATAATTGGATTGAGTAATATCGTGAATGGCACTTATTCGCCTACGTCACCTCTATCCGTTTCCCTAGGTGATAAAGCACCTTCAATGGAAATAAAGGGAGTCATGGAATTAGATGATTTTGATGCCACCGGTGGACAAATTCGTGCAGTACATCTAAATGTATTGAAAGACATTCCAGACCTAAGCATTTTCCACATTCAGATTGCATCGAATGGTGCCGCCCCAGATCCACTAGACATTGACTTTGCATTTCCTGTACAGTCTGCATCAGCAGGTGATCAATTATTTGTAGTGAGAGATTTAGATGCTGCCCGTGCAGCTACTTATTTTGGGAGTTCGTATGCTACTTTCACAGAATTTCAGACTGGTGGAATGACGCACAATGGAGATGATGCGGTACTTCTTTACGAAAATGGCGTGTCTATCGAATCATTCGGTGAACCAGGAGTAGATGGCACGGATTTATTCTGGGAATACACGAATTCATGGGCTTATAAATTAGGTGAAGAATGGTATTATGCTGGAGTAGGATGTACCGAGAGTCCTCTGGCAGACGCTACAGATGAAACATCCACATGCAGATATCCTGAATTTTCTCCAGGGCTTGAATTTAAAGGCATTATGGATCTGAATCATTCGGGTAATAATCTAAGGGCTTATCACCTGTTTGCATTTCAAGATATAGCTGATTTGAGCATTTTCGGTGCAGGAATTGCAAGTAATGGACAGGCAACTTCGGATGGTGTAGAAATTGCATTCCCTACTATTTCGGTGAATGCTGGTGATCACATTCTCGTTATTAGAGACCTGGATGTAGCAAATGCTGAAGCATATTTTGGGGGTTGTTATGGAAACTTTGATCATGTGATTCCTGACGGAGGGGTAACTTCCAACGGGGATGATACCATTGAGTTGTTTAAGGACAATACGCTCATAGAGACTTATGGAGAGCTAGGAGTGGATGGTACAGGAGTTTTTTGGGAGTATGACAATTCATGGGCTTATAAAGTTAGCGGAGCATGGACGTACGGTGGTGTAGGTTGCTCTACAGATGCTGTTACTAATGCCTCGTCATCGTGTCCTTATACATTCTGTGACTAAGGAACCAGTTAGTTTAAAATCAGGGTTCTCTTTTATGAGAACCCTTTATTTTTTCTTATGAAAAATCTATTTTTTTTTCTAATATTCATTATCGGCTTATTTATAAACTCTTGCGGAGCAGATTCTGATCCGCTACCCACCATTGACATATTATCGGCTACCCTTAATGGAGCCAATACAAACGCGACTAATACTGATGTTCAAGTAGAGGTAGATATTGTGCTTGTATTTTCCAGTTCGATTGATCCTAGTTCTTTCAATTCCGCCTTTTTAATAGAAGGAGGGAACAATGCACCAGCGTATATTCTCAACTACTCCAATGCGTCTTCTAAGGTAACTGCTACTATGACACTCGAATTTAATACTAACTATTCTGTTTCTATTGCTGCAGTGCCCATTGGAACAAAAGGAGAAAAACTAGTCACTCCTTTGAATTTTAGTTTCAAAACAGCGGAAGACGCAATAGTTAGGAGAATGGAACCTTGCGCGAATGTCGGGGATTGTTTGAGAAGTGTGGAATTAACTGGAACACAA
>CAYGTD010000205.1:0-6746 GCA_964352725.1 uncultured Roseivirgaceae bacterium | reverse complement strand
GTGAAGAAATTAAGCTAATGTGGCCTCATATTTAAAGTCAATAAAACCTCATTCATTGATTTGAATGAGGTTTTTTTATTTAATTACTAAATCCTTTCTTAATCTCCTCAACGACTTCTGGATTCAACAAAGTAGAAATATCTCCTAATTGATCACCTTCTCCCGAAGCTATTTTTCGAAGGATTCTACGCATGATTTTTCCTGAACGAGTTTTGGGAAGTCCTGAGACAACTTGAATCCGATCTGGTTTGGCTATGGGTCCAATGAGTTTATTTACAGTGGCTTTGATTTCTTCCTCTATGCCCCCCTGCTCCACAATCACAAAAGCATAAATTCCTTGCCCTTTGATATCATGTGGAAAACCCACAACAGCAGATTCTACCACTTTGGGATGTTCGTCAATTGCATTCTCCACCTCGGCAGTGCCCATTCTATGGCCAGAAACATTGATTACATCATCCACTCTGCCAAGAATTCTTAAATAGCCGTCATGATCTCTCTTCACTCCATCTCCCGTAAAATATCTGTTGGGATATGCAGAAAAATAAGTAAGCCTACATCGTTCATGATCGCCGTAAGTTGTACGTAAAATGGATGGCCATGGAAATTTGATACACAGATTGCCTTCCACATTATTTCCTTTTAGCTCATTCCCCTCCATATCTACTATGATTGGTTGTATCCCAGGAAGAGGAAGCGATGCGTGAGCTGGCTTATTGGGAGTAATGCCAGCCAGAGCTGAGACCATTATGCCTCCGGTCTCTGTTTGCCACCACGTATCGACCAAAGGACAATTTCGCTTTCCAATGTGTTCATGGTACCAATGCCATGCTTCCTCATTGATAGGCTCACCAACAGAGCCTATGACTCTTAGAGAGTCTAACTTATGCTTTTCAACTGGCTCCAAACCATGAACTTGTAAAGCCCTAATGGCTGTAGGTGCTGTGTAAAATTGATTCACTTGATGTTTGTCACACACTTCCCAAAATCGTCCTGCATCTGGGAAAGTAGGAACGCCTTCAAACATCATAGACGTAGCGCCAGCTAATAGAGGTCCGTAGACAATATAGGAATGGCCTGTAATCCACCCTATATCAGCCGTGCACCAATAGATATCTCCGGGCTTATATTGGAATACATTTAAAAAGGAATAATAAGTGTACACCATATATCCTCCGCAGGTATGCACTACTCCTTTTGGTTTTCCAGTAGAGCCAGAGGTGTATAGAATAAAGAGCAAGTCTTCTGAGTCCATTTCTTCAGCTTCATTTTGCTCAGAGACTCCTGCAATAGCATCATGCCACCAAATATCTCTTCCCTCCTTCATGGTTACAGGCGTCTTAGTTCTTTCGAGCACAATGACCGACTCCACACAATCCGTCTTTTCAACAGCCTCATCCACAACTGATTTCACCTCTATTGTTTTCGTTCCTCTAAGGTTCCCGTCTGATGTTAAAATCATTTTCGCATGACAATCTGTAATTCTATCTGCTAAAGCATTAGCTGAAAATCCTGCAAACACCACGGAATGAACAGCTCCTATTCTTGCACACGCGAGCATGGCAACAGCAGCTTCTGGCACCATTGGCATATAAATGATCACTCTGTCACCTTTTTCGACACCTCTATTTTTCATCCCATTGGCAAACTGACATACCTTTTTGTGCAGTTCTCTGTAGGTTATGGACTGATGTGGTTCATTTGGTTCATTCGGTTCCCAGATAATGGCTATTTGCTCCCCTCGATCTTCAAGATGGCGATCTAAAATATTTTCTGTGATATTGAGCTTTCCATTCAAGAACCATTTTACATCTGGCTTTTCAAAATTCCATTCTAGCACTTTGTCCCATTTCTTCTTCCATTTGAAATTATTGGCTATGTCAGACCAGAACCCTTCTGGATCTTGTACACTTTTGTCATATGTTTGGGTGTATTCACTTAATGAATTAATTCTATCTTGTTGGGTAAAGTCGTTCATAATTCTAAATCTAATAAATGACGATCTTTGCTCCATGAATTGAAGCAATATTTAATTGGATAGTACAACTTATTTTCTATTCCTAAAAAAGCTTTTTCATTTCAAAAGAAAACTCCTATCTTTGCCGTCCTAAAATTTCGGAACAGAGAAACGCATTATGGCAAACCATAAATCAGCATTAAAGAGAATTAGAAGTAACGAGGCTAAAAGACTTAGAAATAAGTATCAGCATAAAACTACTCGTACGTTCATAAAAAGACTAACTACAACGACTGATAAGTCACAAGCTGAGGAGCTTTTGAAGCAGGTAGTTGGTATGGTGGATAAATTGTCTAAGAAGAACATTATCCATAAGAACAAAGCTGGCAATATCAAGTCTAACTTGACTAAGCACGTAGCTAGCCTAGCTTAATTCAACAAGATTTTGAAGAAACCCTGTGTGAGCAATTGCACAGGGTTTTTCTATTTGTGCTCGATCCTTTGCACTAAAAGACAACAGTGTGTATTTTGCAAATTGAATGGAATACAACCGTTTGACTATAAAAACACTAGCTGAGGAAGATCGTCCTCGTGAAAAACTCCTTTTAAAAGGGAAGTCCGTCCTTTCAGAAGCAGAACTCATAGCCATTCTTATTGGGTCTGGAAATAAAGAACAAACAGCCGTTGAACTTTCTCAGCATATTCTCAATCAATGTAAAAATGATCTTAATGCTCTCGCAAGGCTCTCTGTTAACGACTTGAAGAAGTTTAAGGGAATTGGTGAAGCAAAAGCAATAAGCATCGTAAGCGCGCTGGAAATTGGCAGAAGAAGAAAAGAACAGGAACCTGCTAAGAAAATTAAAATCCAATCCTCAAGAAACGCTTACGACCTCCTAAAAGGAGATCTAATGGATTTAAATCATGAGGAATTTTGGTTGATTCTACTCAAGCGTAATAATGAAGTGATACGGAAGGAAATGATTAGCAAAGGTGGAGTAAGCGGTACCTTGGTAGATGCAAAAATTATTTTTAAGCGAGCATTAGAAGAGTCGGCGAGTAGTATCATTTTGGCTCACAACCATCCCAGTGGCAATTTGAAACCCAGTCAGCAAGATGTTAATCTGACGAAGAAACTAAAGGAGGCAGGAAAGGCATTAGATATTTCCGTTTTAGATCACTTGATCATAACAGATCAGTCTTTTTACAGTTTTGCAGATGATGATATGCTATAGCGCCAGTTTGCTAGATAGATTGTCCCCTTGAGGGGACTATAGGGGTGTTTTGCTAAGATTAATAATTACCTTTGAAAAGGAGATATCCTTCAATACCAATGAAAAAGGCCTTATTCATACTTATCCCGATTGCACTCATTCTCTACTTCTATACCTTATCCAGTGGGAACGATGAAGAATACATTCAAGAAATAGAGAAGTATCAAGAGGAAAAACATGACTTCTTTAAAACGTCTAAGGGGAGTCCGTTTGTGCAAAAAGATATTGAATATAAAGCAGTTGAGTTTTTCCCGATTGACTCTGATTATAAGGTTTCAGGTGAGCTGGAGCGATTAAGCAAAAGAGAAACCGTCTCACTAACAAATAGTGATGGGAGCATCGTGAAATACATCAAGTTTGCGAGAGCGACATTTAAATTGAAAGGAGAAGAGCAATCTCTTCTAATTCTAAAACCTTTAGGCTTTGGCAATCAATACCTCACGGCATTTGGGGATGAAACTAGTGGTGAGACTACCTACGGTGGCGGTCGCTATCTTGACTTGGCAATTGGTAAGTCGGATTTGATAGAAATTGATTTTAACAAAGCGTACAACCCCTACTGTGCCTATGTGGCTGATTACTTATGTCCGCTACCACCACAAGAGAATTTTCTATCTATTTCTATTGAGGCTGGGGAAAAGAATTATCCCTATTAAGTTTTCGTAAAAATTCATTTAACTATGCTTTGCTAAGCCAATCCATTTTCTAAGAAATAGTTAAAAGTGACTTTGATGTTATCCCCTTCTCCTCTTTTTTTACTAAAAGATAGACGTGTCCTTAGAGAAACTCTCTCTTCCTTGTAAGGAATTGTAGCTAGGAATGGATAATAAAAGTTTGAAAGAAAAATGGTAGGAGTCTTAATCTAGGGCACGTCAAAAATAGATATGATAAATTCTAAACAACTAAAGAGAGTAGAAAACGCCCAAATTATAATTGGTGTATTGATCATTGGAGCTCTTTCTATGAAAATTATTAGCATTAAGGCTTTCTGGATCATTTTTCCTCTCGCTTTCGTATTTCAAGTGGTGCTTTTTTTATTTTATCGAAAGATAGGTATGGGGAATGATTTCTTAAGACGTAAAGGAGGAGCCATTTTTGGGTCACTAATTATACTGGCAATCCTTTTTATTAGTAGTCAAATTGGTTTTTGAAATAGAACCAAGCGAGTAGCAAGCATAGAATTGTAACTAAAAGCTGTCTGAATCAAAGGCAGCTTTTTTCTTTTTCATACGCTACGACTATTCTTACGTGAGACACCAAGCCTTTTCCTTATTTTTGCGCTTTTAAAGAAAGAATTCTGTTTAGATGAAAATATCCTATAACTGGCTCAAAGAATACATTGATTTTGCTGAAAATCCCGAAAAGATAGGAGATATCCTTACTCAGACAGGATTAGAAGTGGAGGGAATTGAAAAGGTGGAGAAAATCCCGGGTGGATTGGCTGGTATCGTAGTGGGCGAAGTGATGTCTTGCGAGCAGCACCCCAATGCAGATAAGCTCAAAGTCACTAAAGTAGATATTGGAGAAGCAGAACTTTCTGATATTGTATGTGGGGCACCTAATGTCGCAAAAGGACAAAAAGTGTTGGTAGCAACTGTAAACGCCACTATCCATCCTACCAATGGAGAGCCATTCACAATTAAGAAAGCGAAAATAAGAGGAGAAGTTTCTTTAGGGATGATCTGTGCGGAAGATGAACTAGGCCTTGGTACCAGTCATGATGGAATCATGGTGCTGGATACGGACAAGCCTAACGGCACTCCTGCCATTGAATTATTTGAAACGGGTGAAGATTATATCTTGGAAATTGGCTTAACGCCAAACAGAGGAGATGCCACCTCTCATATGGGAACGGCAAGAGACTTGAAGGCATTCTTCCAAAAGGAATTGACTCTGCCTGTAGCAAAAGCCTTTGAAACTAAAATAGATAATCCGATCACTGTTAGAGTGGAGGATTCAGTGGCTTGTCCAAGATATTCTGGCATCACCATCAGAGGGGTAAAGGTTGAACCATCACCAGACTGGCTACAATGGAAATTGCGATCTATTGGATTGGAGCCCATCAATAATATTGTAGATATCACCAACTACTGCTTGCATTCTTTAGGGCAACCCATGCATTCATTCGATGCGGATGAAATTACTGGTGGTGAAGTATTGGTGAAAACCCTACCTGCTAAGACGAAATTCATCACGCTTGATGAAAAGGAGAGATCCCTTCATCAAAATGATTTGATGATTTGCAATAGCAAAAGTGAAGGGATGTGCATCGCTGGTGTTTTTGGAGGATTAAAATCAGGAGTAAAAAGCACTACAAAAAATGTATTCTTGGAAGTAGCTTACTTCTCCGCCGATTCTGTTCGATCCACAGCTCAGCGACATACTTTATCTACGGACGCCTCATTTCGATATGAAAGAGGAACAGATCCAGAGATGACAATTCCAGCATTGAAAATGGCGACTTCCCTTATTCTTGAAATTGCAGGAGGATATGCGGCTTCAGAAATGGTAGACATCTACCCTGAGCCTATTCAGCAAAAAGAAATTGACATAGATTTTTCTACTTTCCATCGGTTAATAGGGAAAGAACTACCCAACGAGCGAATCATCGAGATACTTAATTGGCTAGATATCAAAACAGAGAAGCTTAGTGATTCAAGCTTCAAAGCGACTGTACCAGCTTATAGAAGTGAAGTAACACGTCCTGCTGATTTAGTAGAAGAAGTATTACGAATCTACGGTTTCAATGAGATTGCATTGGATGAAGAGTTTTCGACTGATTACTTGGCAGAGTTCAATGAGTTTGAACCATATAGAGTTCAAGAAGACCTTTCTAAATTTTTGGCTGGTAAAGGATTCAATGAAATTCTTACGAACTCCTTAACCAACCCTGAATATTATAAGAAATTTCCTATTGGAGGTACTCCTGTAGAAATGCTCAATCCTTCCAGTGAGGAGTTGACCATCATGAAAACAACACCTTTGTATACTTCACTGGAATCTGTTGCTCATAATATCAACAGAAGAAATCCAAATTTGAAGTTTTTCGAATTTGGAAGAACGTACCAAAAAGAAGAAGAGGGATATAAAGAGACGGAATGGTTAACGCTTCTCCAGACAGGTAATAATTTAGCGGCCAATTGGATGGATGAAGCTAGAAAATCATCGCTTCAAGATATGACAACATCGGTTACAGCCATGATGAAATATGCTGGAATCAGGAAGTTGGAAATGATTCCTTCTGAAAAGCATACCATTTTCGATTTTGGAATGGTGCTTAAACATAATGACAAGATGCTTGGCCTGATAGGTAAGCTACGAAGTGATCTTTTAGACATTTTCGGGATCAAGCAAGATGTATTTTACAGTCAGCTAGATTGGCAAACCATTCTAAAGAAATACAAATCTGATATTGCTTACGAGCCCATCTCAAAATATCCTGAAGTAAAGAGAGATTTGTCTTTGGTATTGGACAAAAACATATCTTACGCCGAAATTCAACAATTAGCATTCAAACA
>CAYGTD010000204.1:0-6776 GCA_964352725.1 uncultured Roseivirgaceae bacterium | reverse complement strand
ACGAGTTTTCGCATCTCTGAACGCCTCAACTACCCTCAATCGCTTCAATGCTTCCGCTTTCCTCTGCTGAGATGTATCAGTAGCTGCTTGATGTCTCAATTCGAAAGAAAGATCATCTAGCTTAGTTCTAGCAAGGAGCATTTCTAATGCTTCAGCTCCCATTTTTGCAATGAATTTGTTGGGATCATCGTCATCCAACAATTGATTCTCTCTTGGCAATTTATCCAAGATGTCAAGGTATTCTTCCTCTGTTAAGAAATCAAGTCTGACTATACCATCCTCTTCCTTAGCTCCTGGTTGGATTACTATGTATCTCTCGTAATAAATGATCTGATCCAGCTTCTTAGTAGGCACTCCCAATAGGTAACCTATTTTATTTGGAAGCGACTTGAAGTACCAGATATGTGCTACTGGAACTACCAATTCGATATGTCCCATTCGCTCTCTTCGAACCTTCTTCTCGGTTACCTCAACTCCACATCTGTCGCAGATAATCCCCTTATAACGGATTCTCTTATATTTTCCACAATGACATTCCCAATCCTTTACTGGACCAAAAATTCTCTCACAGAATAATCCGCCCATTTCAGGCTTATATGTTCTGTAATTGATGGTTTCTGGCTGAGTTACCTCTCCGTGTGAGCTCTCCAAGATTGACTCAGGGGATGCTAAACTGATGGTAACTTTCGAGAAGTCGTTATGTATTTTTTTATTTTTTCTGAACGCCATATATATCTATCAATGTTCCGCCTGCTGGCAGATGATTTTCAAAAATTAATTAGTTCAAGGTAATTTCTAGAGCCAAGCCTCTTAGTTCATGAATCAATACATTGAATGATTCAGGAATGTTCGGCTTATTCATATTCTCCCCTTTCACAATCGCCTCATATGCCTTAGCTCTACCAATTACATCATCAGATTTGATGGTCAAGATTTCTTGAAGTACGTGCGCCGCACCGAATGCCTCAAGAGCCCAAACCTCCATTTCTCCAAAACGCTGACCACCAAACTGAGCCTTACCACCAAGCGGCTGCTGAGTTATAAGTGAGTATGGTCCGATACTTCTAGCGTGCATCTTATCATCAACAAGGTGACCTAGTTTCAAGACATAAATCACGCCAACGGTTACTGGCTGATCAAATCGCTCTCCAGTCAAACCATCCCATAAATATGTACGTCCAACAGGAGGAAGACCTGCTTCTTTCAGTTCATCATCTACTTGCTGTTGTGAAGCTCCATCAAAAATGGGTGTCGCATAAGTTCTACCCAATTTCAATCCAGCCCATCCAAGAACAGTTTCATAAATCTGACCAATGTTCATCCTTGATGGTACACCTAATGGATTCAATACGATATCTACTGGAGTTCCGTCTTCCATGAATGGCATATCTTCTTCTCTCACAATCTTGGCTACAACTCCTTTGTTACCGTGACGTCCAGCCATCTTATCACCCACTTGGAGCTTACGCTTCTTCGCGATGTATACTTTAGCAAGCTTCATGATACCAGCAGGAAGCTCATCTCCTACTTCTAGCGTGAATCTTTCTCTTTTGAAGAGACCAGCTATGTCATTTTTATGAGCCCTGTAATTCTTAACTAACTTGAAGATTTGATCATTGATCTTATCATCAGTCGTCCAGTTTTCTACAATTAAATCTGAAATTAGATTTGCTTCTTCTGGTACGTTATAGTTAGATTCATCTCTATACTTATTCTTCGGCGGGAAAATATTAGCTTCGATATTTTTTCTATTGAACTTAGTGCCTTTACTCATCACTTCTTCACCAAACTTATGTTTGATTCCTTGACAAGTTTTCCCATCTACTAGCTTAGCTAATTTATCAATCATCTTACCTCTAGCTTCGACAAGTTGTTGACTGTATCTGCTTTTAAGTAATTCAACTTCCTTCTTAGCTCTAGCTCTAATGTCTTTATCTTTCTTAGGCTTAGCGAAAAGCTTAGTATCAATTACAACACCTTTCAATGATGGAGACGCTTTTAATGAAGCATCTTTTACATCACCTGCCTTATCGCCAAAGATTGCTCTCAATAGTTTTTCCTCTGGAGTTGGATCAGACTCTCCTTTTGGAGTAATCTTACCAATCAGAATATCTCCTTCTTTAATCTCAGCTCCAATTCTGATAATTCCGTCTTCATCAAGATTTTTTACAGCCTCTTCAGAAACGTTAGGAATCTCACTTGTAAGCTCCTCTTCACCCCTCTTAGTGTCTCTTACCTCCAACTCATACTCATCAATATGAATAGACGTGAAAATATCTTCTCTTACTACTCTTTCAGAAATTACAATAGCATCTTCAAAATTGTATCCTTGCCAAGGCATGAACGCCACCTGCATATTAATACCTAATGCCAACTCTCCTTGCTCAGTCGCAAAACCGTCACAAAGAGCTTGCCCTTTGTTTACTTTTTCGCCCTTCTTCACGATTGGCCTCAAATTGATGCAGGTATCTTGGTTTGTTCTTCTGAACTTTACTAAGTCGTAAGAAACAGTTGAATCATTGAATGAGATATCTACCTCATCATCTGAAAGCTGATATTTAACAATAATTTTATTTGCATCAACAAACTCAATTACTCCATCACTCTCGGCTCTAATTAATGCTCTAGAATCAAGTGCTACTCTCTCCTCAAGACCTGTTCCTACAATAGGAGCTTGTGGTCTCATCAAAGGAACCGCTTGACGCTGCATATTTGATCCCATCAAAGCTCTGTTTGCATCGTCATGCTCCAAGAATGGAATCATGGAAGCAGCAACAGATACAATTTGGTTTGGAGCAACATCCATGTATGTTACTTCCTCATCTTTACAAAGTGGGAAGTCACCCTCGTATCTTGCTTTTATTTGATCGTTCAAGAAATTTCCACCATCTGAAAGTGGGGCGTTTGCTTGAGCAATGTTGTGTGTATCTTCATCTTCTGCTGTCAGGTACAAAACATTTCCTGACATATCCACTATACCTCCATTTACCTTACGGTATGGAGTCTCAATGAATCCCATTTGGTTCACTTTGGCATGAACACATAGAGAAGAAATCAAACCAATATTTGGTCCCTCTGGAGTTTCAATAGTACAAAGACGTCCGTAATGTGTGTAGTGAACATCTCTAACCTCAAAACCTGCTCTTTCTCTTGAAAGACCTCCTGGCCCAAGTGCTGACATTCTTCTCTTATGAGTAACCTCAGCTAGTGGATTGGTTTGATCCATGAACTGAGAGAGCTGATTCGTTCCAAAGAATGAATTGATAACAGAGGAAAGTGTTCTAGCGTTGATCAAATCAACGGGCTTGAAATCTTCATTATCTCTTACATTCATTCGTTCTCTGATGGTTCTAGCCATTCTAGACAAACCAACACCGAATTGTGAATATAACTGCTCTCCTACTGTTCTAACTCTTCTATTACTCAGGTGATCGATATCATCGACAACAGCCTTACTATTGATTAAGCCAATCAAATATTTCACAATAAGGATGATATCCTGAGTGTTCAATACTTTCTTATCCCAATCTGTTTCTATACCTAATTTCTTATTGATTCTGTATCGACCAACTTCTCCTAGATCATATCGCTTATCTGAGAAGAAAAGGCTAGTGATAATATCTCTTGCCGTCTGCTCATCAGGAGCCTCTGTATTTCTTAATTGACGATAAATCTGTTCAACAGCTTCTTTCTCTGAGTTAGAATTATCTTTCTGAAGTGTATTATAAACGATTGAATATTCCGCGATATTCACATCCTTTCTATGGACAATGATAGATTTAGATCCCGAATCGATAATTGTTTGGATATCCTCATCAGTAATTACGCTATCACGCTCAAGAACTACTTCATTTCTATCGATAGAAACAACCTCTCCTGTATCTTCATCCACGAAATCCTCAGTCCAAGTTCGTAGAACTCTTGCCGCCAATCTCCTATCAATAACTTTTTTGAGATCTTTTTCAGTCGCCTCAATTTCTTCTGAAAGACCGAAAAGATCTAGAATTTCTTTATCTGAACCATACCCTATTGATCTAAGCAAGGTTGTAATAGGAAACTTTTTCTTCCTATCTATGTAAGCATACATTACATTATTTACATCAGTTGCAAACTCGATCCATGATCCTTTGAAAGGGATGATTCGAGCACTATAAAGATGTGTTCCGTTAGTATGTTTACTCTGTGCAAAGAACACACCAGGTGATCTATGCAATTGTGAAACTATAACTCTTTCAGCTCCATTGATAACGAAAGAGCCCTTCTCAGTCATGTAGGGTATGTTACCGAGGAAAACCTCTTGCTCTATCGTCTCGAACTCATCGTTCTCCTCATCATTACAAAGCAATCTTAATTTTGCTTTTAACGGCACAGAGTAGGTAAGACCTCTATCGATGCATTCTTGGATGCTATATTTTGGTGGATCTACTGTATAGTCCACAAATTCCAACACGAAATTCTCTCGAGAATCTGTGATTGGAAAATTTTCCATGAACACTTTGTATAGACCCTCACCCTCCTTTTGTTCAGCAGGGGTATCTAGCTGAAAAAAGTCAACGAATGATTTTAGTTGGACATCCAGGAAATCCGGATAATCAATAACTGATTTAATAGATGAGAAATTGATTCTCTTGTTATTGTTGTTAGCCAAAGCTTACGGAGTTTTAATTTAAAAAATGAACAAGGAATTTTAGCTTTATATACAAACAGGAAAAGACCTGATCCCGATTGGAGTCGGGACCAGGCCTAAACCATTGTTATTATAAGCTAACTACTTTAATTCTACTTCAGCACCAGCTTCTTCAAGCTGTTTCTTCATGCCTTCCGCTTCATCTTTAGCAATTCCTTCTTTTACTGGCTTAGGAGCTCCATCCACAAGTTCTTTTGCTTCTTTAAGTCCAAGACCTGTTAATTCTTTCACCAACTTAACGATAGCTAGTTTAGCTCCGCCCGGAGACTTAAGAATCACATCAAAAGAAGTTTTTTCTTCTGCTGCTTCTCCTGCGTCACCTCCACCTCCAGCTACCATTACTGGTGCTGCAGCTGCTGCTGGCTCTATACCGTACTCATCTTTAAGGATGTTAGCTAATTCGTTTACCTCTTTTACTGAAAGGTTTACTAATTGCTCTGCAAATTCTTTTAAATCCGCCATTTTTATAAAGTGTTATTCTGTTTAAAAATCTTAATTCTCTTTTTCTGAAAGTGTTTTCACAATACCTGCCAACTTATCTCCTCCACTCGAAAGCGCAGAAATAACATTTTTCGCAGGTGATTGCAGTATAGTGATAACCTCACCAATAAGTTCTTGTTTAGATTTCAAGCTAACAAGAGCTACTAGTTGATCTTCACCAATAAATAAATCTGAATCTATAGACGCAGCTTTGAACTTAGGTCTATCTTTTGGATCCGTTTTTTGGAAATCCTTGATAATCTTTGCTGGTACATTTGCATTTTCATTTACAAACATGACACCAGACGTACCCTTCAAAACCTCATCTAATGATGAATAGTCTCCATCAACATTCTCCAGAGCTTTCTTTATAAGAGTGTTTTTCACCATCTTATATTCCACTCCTTTAGTAAAGCACATTCCTCTAAACTTATTTACTTGAGCCACTGAAAGGCCTGAAGTATCAGTAATATAGAAATGGTCTGTTTCCTTAAACTTTACAGTTAAGTCACTAATTAATTTCGCTTTGTCTTCTCTTGTCATAACTATTTTATACTCGCTATGCTACCCTTATCTACCATAATACCACTACTCATGGTGCTAGATAAAGTTATTGACTTGAAATATGTTCCTTTAGAAGACGCTGGCTTTAATTTAGATACCGTGTTAAGCATTTCGATCGCATTGTCTTTGATCTTATCAGCATCAAAGGATACTTTACCAATACTTGTATGTATAATTCCAAATTTATCAACTTTGAAATCTATTTTACCCGCCTTAACTTCCGTTACAGCTTGTCCAATATTCATTGTTACAGTTCCAGACTTTGGATTTGGCATAAGACCTCTAGGCCCTAATACTCGTCCAAGCTTTCCAACCTGCGCCATTACTGTAGGCATAGTGATAATCACATCAATATCTGTCCATCCACCCTCAATCTTCTTCACATAATCTTCAAGACCTACATGATCAGCACCAGCATCCTTTGCTTCTTGCTCTTTGTCAGGTGTACATAGTACTAATACCTTCACATCTTTACCTACTCCGTGTGGAAGAGAAACAACTCCTCTTACCATTTGATCCGCTTTTTTAGGATCAACACCAAGTCTGATGTCGATATCAACAGAGGCATCAAACTTTGAGAAGGTAATATCCTTCACCAGTTTTGAAGCTTCTTCCAAAGAATACTCCTTGCCAATCTCTAGCAACTCATGAGCTTTCTTTTGATTCTTAGTCAGCTTTCCCATTACTAATTAATTTGCCCAAGGGGCTTTTCCTGATACTTTTACACCCATACTACGTGCTGTTCCTGCCACAGTTCTCATTGCTGCTTCAATATTGAAGGCATTCAAATCTGGCATTTTAGTCTCCGCAATAGTTTTTACCTGATCCCAAGTCACAGATCCAACTTTAATTCTGTTAGATTCAGCTGATCCACTCTTAAGCTTCGCCGCTTCCATTATTAATGACGCTGCTGGAGGTGTTTTGACAACAAAGTCAAAAGACTTATCCGCATAGATAGTCACCAATACTGGAATAAGCTGCCCTGCCTTTTCCTGAGTTCTTGCGTTGAACTGCTTACAAAAGTCCATAATATTTAGACCTTTAG
>CAYGTD010000203.1:0-6807 GCA_964352725.1 uncultured Roseivirgaceae bacterium | reverse complement strand
GGTCCTTCATCCTGAATGGAGATCACATTGTCAGACCCATCTTTCTCAAGTTTCAAGTAGATTTTTTTGCCCATCTCAGAAAATTTGATAGCATTTGATAGCAAATTGTCCATTACTTGATCAAAGTAATTAGGGTCAACATTTGAGTGATGAGGCATATTTTCATCGAAATCATTACGGATTTCGATATTTTTCTGTGAAGCTATTTGTTTGAAATTTTCAGAAGACCTTATAAGAAGTTGAGCTAAATCCTTTCGTTCTAATTGCAAATTCACCTTCATGTTTTCGATAGCACTGATGTCTAATACTCGATCAATCATGTTTCTCATCTTGTCTGTAGATTGAGAAATAAGATTAAGGTAATGTTGCTCCTCGTCCTCTTGATTTTTCGGACGAGTAGTTTCTATTAAATGCATTAATCCTTTTATCAGATTCAGAGGATTTCGTAGATCATGAGCCACCATTCCCATCAATGTGTTTTTTTCTTCATTTAGGAACTTTAGTTTCTTATTATTTTTTTGGATAAGGTAGTAGGATCTACCCATCGCGATAGCTAATAGTGCAAATAAGATTGTGATAATCAAATAGAATGAATTTTCTTTCTGATGTGCAAGTAGTTCCGTTCGATATATATTGTCAGACTTGCTTCGCTCCTCCTTCAATATTTCTACTTGCTTTCTGAATTCATATTCAGCGGCAAGCTGAGTGGCTTTTTCTACATTCTTAGCTTCATAAATAGAATCTGAAAGGTTCTGGTGTTTTTCAAGGAAACTCATAGCTTGAGCTGTATTGCCTATTGATTTATGAAACTTGTACAGTTCATGATATGCTTCCTGAACCTCCGTTATCAATTCAGATTCCTTACTCACTAGCAGGCTTTTCATTAGATAATTGAGTGCTTTACTATAATTCCCTCTCCGTGACTCTAACATGCCCAAATCCTTATTTACAGTAGCAATTACTACAACATCTTCGCATTCAGAAGCTTTTTTCAATGAATTATTGAGAAAGTATTCTGCCGAGTCAAGCTTGTTTTTCGCAATATATATTGAACCTATTCCTTCATTAGGATAACTTTCGAAGCATGGATAAATCTCTGAGAGGTCAATTTTAAGGGATTGTTTTAGAAGAGCTAAAGCTTGAGCAGTGTCTCCTTTTTCTAGATATATATATGATAGATTGTTTAAAAGTGTAGCCTCACTATCTATAAGGTCATGAATTCGAGCTTTTTCGAGTGCACTTGAATAATATTCTTGGGACTTTTCAGTATTATTCATGTTGTCGTAGATCACACCTAAATTGTTACTGATTAAAATTTCGTTTTCTATGTCCTTAGTTTGTATAGCAATATCTAAGGCCGTTAAGTAACTATCCAAGGCTTCCGAATAAAGTCCTTTTTGATCATAGATGATCCCGATTTGGTTTAAGGTTTGGCCAGCCTCTTGTAGCATGTTAGCTTTCATAAAAGCTTCTTTTGCTTTCAAACTATTATCTAGTGCCCGTGCATTTCTTCCTCTTAAATTTTCTATTGAACCAATTGCTAACAATGCATTTGCCAACTCTTCATAATGATCATTTCTGGCAGCAATATCCCTTGCCTTTTCATAAGTGGATATAGCAGAATCAAATTGATTGGCTATTTCATAAACGACTCCTTTGAACCACAAGGCATTTGCGGCTCTTTCGGTCATTTCATTATCTATGTACCTATTAGCTGATCTGGACAAGAGAACTAGTCCAGAATCAAGATCATAGTAAGAATAAAAGTATCCCAAAACAGCTTCAGATCTTCCTTTGAATTTTTCAAATGTTACGGTTTTTGCTAATTGATACGCTTTGATAGCTGTTTGAAGTTGAAGGCTATCCGTTTGCTCGTAAGCAATATCAATTAGTAGATTGATTTTAGTTGTGTCTTCTTTTGCTGTTGAAAGTTCACGAGATAAACTATCAATAAGGTTTGTTTGCGCATGAAGATTTTGCGCAAAGCAGATAAGCATAATGGTGATTAAGGTTAAAAACCTCATATTCATTTAAACTGATTATTCAAATATAATCTTTTGATAACAACATGCTAGAATTAAACCACTCAGCAATTAATTGTTTTTTCTATTAAAAGACAGATGTATTTTAGCTTTAATTGAAAAAACCGATCAGTTTCATACTAAAATTAAGACATAATGAAGGCCAAACTCACTTTGCTACTTATTTTTCCAATAATACTTCAAGCTCAAATTCTAAGTCCAAAGGAATTTCATGGCTATGAATTAGGAACAAAATTTACTCGGCATCATCAAGTGGTATCTTACTACAAGCATATATCCGAGAAATCAGAAAAAGTAACCCTTCAGCAGTATGGAAAAACTTATGAGGATAGGCCATTGATGGTTGCTTTTGTTTCTTCATCAGAAAATTTAGCCAAGCTTGATCAGATCAGAGAGGATAACTTAAAAAGAGCTGGAGTTTTGGATGGGCCTCCTTCTAGCAATATTGCCATCGTTTGGTTAAGCTACAATGTGCATGGAAACGAATCTTCATCTACTGAGGCGTCTATGGCAACCATTTACGATCTAGTAAGAAATGGTTCAGATAAATCAGATTGGTTGAAAAATACAGTTGTGGTAATTGATCCATGTATAAATCCAGATGGGAGAGACCGATATGTGAATTTTTTCTGGCAAAATGGTAATCAGCCATACAATCCAGACCCAAGTTCTTTGGAGCATAATGAACCTTGGCCAGGAGGCAGAGCCAATCATTATTTATTTGATTTGAATAGGGATTGGGCATGGCAATCACAGGTGGAATCACAAAGCAGGATTAAAATTTACAATCAATGGCTTCCGCAAATTCATGTAGATTTTCATGAACAAGGAATTAATTCCCCATACTATTTTGCTCCAGCAGCTCAGCCGTATCATGAGCTGATCACCTCATTTCAAAGAGATTTTCAAACAGAAATAGGAAGGAACCACGCTAAGTATTTTGATGAAAATAACTGGTTTTATTTCACCAAGCAGTTTTTTGATTTGCTCTACCCAAGCTATGGTGACACGTATCCAACGTATAATGGAGCTATTGGTATGACTTATGAACAAGCTGGTCATGGCAGAGCTGGATTGGGTATCATTAAGCAAGAGGGAGATACACTCACCTTAAAGGATAGAATAGCTCATCACTATACCACAGGGCTGTCTACGATAGAGATTGCTTCTAAAAATGGAGATCGCTTATTATCCGAATTCGGAAAATTCTTTGGTGACAACTCAAGTTTGAAATACAAATCTTTTGTACTAAAATATGATGGGAATGATGATAAGTTTAATGCCTTGAAATCATGGTTTGATACTCAAGGGATAGAATACGGTACTTCTTCAAATATAAAAGGACTCAAAGGGTACGACTACTCTTCTGGGGAAATATCTGATTTTTCAATTGCCTCAAAGGATTTGGTAGTTAGCACTAATCAGCCGAAAGCCACATTAGCTCATATTTTATTAGAGCCAAAAACGAAATTGGTTGACTCTATTACATACGACATTACAGCATGGGGAGTGCCTTATGCCTATGGAATCCAAGCTTTTGCAACAGAGCAATCTCTCAATGTAAACAAAGAAGAATCAACCTTATTTACACCTTCTGCTGTTCCTGAAAAAGCTTACGCATTCATTAGTAAATGGAATAGTATGGATGATGCTCGGTTTCTCGCTGAGCTTTTGAAAAGTGATATTAAGGTGAGGTTCACAGAGAAGCCAATCACTCACAAAGGGGAAAGGTTCGAGAGAGGAAGTCTAATTATGGCGAAAAGAGATAATAAATCAATCAAAAATTTTGAGGAAGTAATTATTGATTTGGCTAATGATAATAATCGAAGTTTAAGCGCTGTAGGTACGGGCTTTATGGATGGAGGTCCAGATATTGGCTCGGGAGATGTGAAGTACTTGAAGAAACCAGCGATTGCATTAATAGGGGGTGATGGTACTTCTTCTTTGGCCTTTGGAGCCACTTGGCATTTTATGGAGCAGCAACTCAATTACCCTGTTACTGTATTGGGTGCTGACTATTTTGGAAGAGTGGATTTGACTAAGTATGACGTAATTATAATGCAAAGTGGATGGTACAGCAGTTTTGGGGAGATAGAAATGAAAAAGTTGATGGAATGGGTTTCTGAAGGAGGCAAACTAATAGCAGTTGAGGGGGCATTGAATAAGCTAAAGGATAGTGATTATTCATCGCTTGCAAAGTTTAATTCAGAAGATGAAAAGAAGGAAGATGAGAAAAAGGAAAAGGATAGACAGCAGAAAGAGAAGATGATAAGCTACGAGAATCAAGAGCGTGAATTCATAAAAGGATTTGCTCCAGGAGCGATATATAAAGTAAAAGTGGACAATACAAGTCCATTAGCTTTTGGATACGGAAAAACTTATTATACATTGAAAACTGGCTCCAATAAAGTGGCTTACTTAGATGGCAATAATGTTGGAGTAATTGTAAGTGAGGGAGATATTTTAAGTGGATTTGCTGGAAAGTATGCTAGAGAAGATATGGAACAATCCCTCGTATTTGGTGTGGAAAATAAGGGGAGAGGCCAGATTGTACATATAGTCGACAATCCATTATTTAGGTCTTTTTGGCAGAATGGGAAATTGATGTTTGTCAATGCGCTATTCTTTGTGGGGCAATAATCAGAAGAGCTGTAAATAAAAATGGGTAGCGTAATGCTACCCATATTGCAATAACTTCCATTATTCATTACACAGTGATCTGTTGGACACAAATAAAAAATTAATGTTCGCGGGTTGAAATGCCGATTAGTGAGTTTAGTAGGCCAATCTTCCCTGGTTCATATAAATTTCACACTTTTCTTTTGATCCTATATAAAGAATGCTAAATCCCTTTTTTACGATATAGACTCCAGCTTCCTTGGTTTTTTGAAGTCTAATCCTTTTTTTGTCTTGAGTGAGTAATTGAAATAATCTCTTCATGGCTCTAATGTTTACTGGTTAATAACATTACAAACATAAAATGAAATAGTTATATTTTTTATTGTAATAATACTACTAATTTCAGTTAGTTGTTTTGCTTACCTGTATACATATGGTAAATACCTATCTAGATCTTTTTTTTATGGATGATGCCTTTTTGAATATTTCGAAGCTGAGATCGATTAGCTGATCTAGAATTGAATTATGCTGGAAGTATCACTTGGATTAGGATGATTGATTTTTATCCTCTTTCAATCTTCCATTTTCTTTTAGAGCCTTGTGAATAATCCACTCAATTTGTCCATTGGTGCTACGGAATTCATCAGCAGCCCATTTCTCCAATGACTTCATAGTATCTTCATTTAGTCTTAATGCAAATGGTTTTTTATTTGCCATTACTCATTTCCCAGTTTTCCTTCAATTTCTTCACAGCATGTCTTAATTGATCAGGTTTTTGCGTACCAATCAATATTTTTTTGTCATTAATAGCAACAATCTGAAGTCCTTCACCACCCATGATATTGAGGGCTCTTCCATTTTTAAAGCTATATCTGTAGCCCCAGCCGCCATATTCTGACAGTGAATTATAACTTCTTACATAGATTTCTTTTATATCATCTCTACGTACTATTTTTTCCCCAATTACAAATGGAGGAAATTTATAATAAACTGTATCCTTATCTATGATCAATGTGAGCTTGGAATTATAGAATAGTAGGACCATTCCCAAGGATACAAAGCCAGCAATAACTAATCCAACCACACCCTCGTCACTCTCTGATAAATACATGCCTAATGAAGAGCCGCCTATAGATAAGGCGGCTATTCCAATTATTAAATACCAAAGCCAAGTCCCTACGAAGCTTTGCTTTTCTTCAAACAATATTTTCCCTCTCATTATCTTTCCTTTTCAAGTAAAACAATAATGCTTCCATGATCTTGAGTGAAGTTCACAACCTTTTGACCTTGATTGGCTTGTTCATTTAGCCGCTTTTCAAAGCTATCTAAACTCTCAAAAGCCTTCTTTTTAAAAAATTTATACGTTTTCATAAAGGATGAATTAATGGTTCAAAGTTCCAGAGTTCACAACAGGAGATACGTCTTTATCAGCACATAATACCACCATCAAATTACTTACCATAGCTGCTTTTCGATCATCATCTAAATCAATAAGTTTCTTTTCTTCCAATTGCTCTAGCGCCATTTCCACCATACTTACTGCGCCTTCTACGATCTTGTGTCTTGCTGCTACAATGGCAGTTGCTTGTTGCCTTCTTAGCATAGCACTTGCTATTTCTTCAGCATAGGCTAAGTACCCAATACGTGCTTCCAAAATTTCAATTCCGGCAATGCTCAATCTGTCTTCTACTTCCTTTTCCAAATCCTCATTCACTTCTTTTATTCCGGACCTTAATGTGATGTCTGCTTGTGCATCATCAAAATTGTCATATGGATAACTGCCGGCCAGCTTTCTTACAGCCGCGTCCGTTTGTACTCTTACGAAATTTTCATAATCATTCACCTCAAATGCAGCGGCAAACGTGTCTCTTACTCTCCAGACCAATATCACTGAAATGAGAATAGGGTTACCAATATTATCGTTTACTTTAATTCGCTCACTATCAAAATTTCTTGCTCTCAAGCTTATTTTTCTCTTTACGTAAAATGGATTTACCCAGTAAAATCCATTTTCTTTCACTGTGCCAATATATTTACCAAAAAGGGTTAATACTCTTGATCCGTTTGGATTTACAAAGAAGAATCCGGGTAGCATGACGAGCCAAGCGATGATGACAGGTATGAATAGTGGAGTATGAGTAATCGC
>CAYGTD010000202.1:0-6855 GCA_964352725.1 uncultured Roseivirgaceae bacterium | reverse complement strand
TGTCCATTCATTTGGTGGGGGAAGATTATGGGTACAAACCACGTGGATCTGAACTATCAGTGGTAGATATACAGAATAGAGTAGCTTCTGATCATACCTATCAAATGGTAGAGAACAATAAAAAACTGGACGACAAAGAGAAATCACTCTTTAGTCGTTTGATATGGGTTTCTCCTGATTTAAAAAACGTGACGGAGCGTCAGAAAATCTTCATTGAAGACTTGAAAAGTGATGCTGCTTCATTAGAGGAAGCTGAAGTATTACAAATCACACTTCAGGAATTAAAATCAATTGTAAGAGAGGAGCTCGTAACAGGAGGAAGATTCAATTCCCACAGAGAGATTAAGGGATATAATCCTGCTAAAAAAGAAGATAAGTCTAAAATGATTTATCTTATAGCAGATAAACGAGATGTAGAAAATATAGACGACATCAAAGTATACCTGAAGAAGGAGGGGTACAATGTAGTAGCACCTAGTTATGAGGGAGATTTGGTGGATTTACGTTACATACACCAGGAAAATTTAAGAAGATGCGACGCGTCTATGATCTACTTCGGAAAATCAACCGAAGAATGGATTAAAACGAAATTACAGGACTTGCTAAAAGCGCCTGGTTTTGGCCGAGAAAAGCCATTTATGGCTAAAGCGGTTTATTTTGTGGGGAAGAAAGAGGTGGATATGGAGCACTACAAAAAGAATAACGCGATGGTGTTAGGGAACAATACCAGTTTTGAACCCGAACACTTAAAGCCTTTTCTAACTAAAATAGAAAGCTGATGAGCGAAAAAGAAGTAGACATCCAAGGACAAGAAGTTCAGGATATCGTTGATATTACCCAGTTAATCAATCCTTTCCCAGGTTTGAGGCCTTTTGGTATAGAAGAAAGTCACCTTTTCTTCGGTAGAGAAGGTCAAAGTGATGAAGTTCTCAACAAACTATCAGAAAATAAATTTGTAGCCATACTTGGAGCATCAGGAAGTGGTAAATCCTCTCTCATGTTTTGTGGACTCATCCCAACGTTGTATGGAGGGTTTATGACCAACGCCGGTTCCAATTGGCGTATTGTGGTGACTCGTCCCGGTGGAGGTCCGATTGATAACCTTGCAGAGTCTCTCCTCATTAGAGACAGAGAGTATGCTGATCTGAGTGAGGAAGACAAACTCATTAAAAAAACCATTATTAGTACGGTACTTCGAAGTAGTTCTTTAGGACTCGTGGAAGTAGTACGTCAGTTAAAAACAGATGACTTTCAAAACGTTCTCATATTAGTCGATCAGTTTGAAGAGCTTTTCAGATATAGAAAATTAGAATCCGCAACATCAGATTTAGACGAGTCTTCAGCTTTCGTAAACTTATTGCTAGAGGCCATTCATCAGTACGATGAGCCCATCTACATCGCATTGACGATGCGTTCCGATTTTATTGGTGAATGTGCTCAATTCCCTGATCTGACACAGATGATCAATGACTCTCACTATTTGATTCCTCAAATGACGAGAGATCAGAAAAGAGTAGCCATAGAAGGACCTATTGCAGTTGGAGGAGGTAAAGTAGCTCCACGATTAACCCAGCAGCTCCTCAACGACGTAGGAGACAGTCCTGATCAGCTTCCTATTCTCCAACACGCTCTGATGCGTACTTGGACCTACTGGACCGACAATAGAAAAGTAGGTGAGCCCATTGATTTAAGACATTATAATTCAATAGGAACGCTTCGAGAGGCGCTTTCCATGCATGCCAATGAAGCATTTGATTCACTGAGCAAACGCGAAAAAGAAATTTGTGAGGTGATGTTCAAAGCCCTCACTGAGAGAGGCTCTGAAAATCAAGGAATCAGACGACCTACTAAGATGGGTACAATGGCAGCTATTGCTGGAGTAAGTGAAGATGAAATCACTCGCGTAGTAGAGCGCTTTAGAGAGCCAGGAAGATCATTGTTGATGCCTCCTTTTGGAGTACGATTGGAGTCTGATACCGTGATTGATATCTCACACGAGAGTTTGATGCGTATCTGGGTACGACTGAAGCGATGGCTAGATGAGGAAAGTAAGGCGGCAGAAATGTACCTAAAGCTTTCTGAAGCAGCAGAACGATACCAAGAAGGAAAAGCAGGACTTTGGCAGATGCCAGATTTGCAACTTGCCTTAAACTGGAGAGAAGAAAACCGACCTACCCTTGTTTGGGGTCAGCGATACAATCCAGCGTTTGAAAGAACCATCGTATTCTTAGAGACATCCGAGAAAGCGTATTTATCCGAGCAGAAGAATAAAGAAATTCTGCAAAAGCGACAGGTAAAGAGGATGCGGATCACAGCTGTGGTTTTGGCCATTGCAGTGCTGGTTTCATTAACATTTGTGATTTATGGACAGATAAAGGCAAATGATGCTGTAAAGGCTCAAAAGGAAGCACAGGATAACTTAATAACTGCTCAAGAGAATGAAAGGGAGGCGGAAATTCAAACGCAGAAGGCAATTGATGCCGCGGCTGCAGCAAAAAAAGATCAAGCAGAAGCTGAGCGCCAAAAAGAATTAGCAGATCTTGCAACGAAAGAAGCGAAAAAATCGGCTCAAGAAGCAGAAAAAGCAAGACAAGCTGGCGATGTTCAAAGACTTGCGGCTTTAGACGCAACAAAGCTTGCTCAGGAGAACGAAAAATTCGCGAAGGAACAAACTGATCTTGCTAAAAAGGCGCAAGCTGCTGCCGATTTAGAAAGAGACAAGGCAGAGCGCCTACGATACCAGGCCATTGCACAGTCCATGGCGATCAAGGCCAAGACCATCTTGCCAGAAGATAGAGATCAGGCGGAGTTGAAAGCAATAGTCGCACGTCAGGCATTTTTATTCAATGAAAAATACAAAGATGAAGGCAAAGATTATAATGGAGATATCTATGCGGGTGTGTACAACGCGCTGCAAGGATTATATGAAGTAAGAGCGGTTGAGCAAGGATTGGATCGGGAAAAAGGAGATTCTATTTTCAATCACTACTACAAGCCAGTACCACCTTCAGCAAATAATACAGTTATTGCCATGCGATCTGTTGTGTATTCAAATGATGGCGAAACTATGTACTCGGCTAGTTCAAATGGAGAAGTTTTGAAATGGAACGTAGAAACACGTCAGTTTACAGAGGTATTCAAAAATGCGAACATTGGACGAGTGGTGAACGTGAGCCCAAATGAGCAATACTTAGCATTAGGTACCGAGTCAGAAGACATTCTATTATTCAATCCTAAGAATATCAATTCTCAACCAACGAAAATAGATGGTCACCTAGGAGGAAAAGTGAAAGATCTGGTTTTCTTGAAAGATAATTCTGGATTTATCTCTGTAGGAGACGATAAACGAATCTTAAAAAGTAATTTTTCATCTACCACAGAAATTATCAAATCAGATGTAGGTATTAACAAAATCGCTTTATCTCCCAAATCAAAAACACTCGCAGGTGCTTCCGATGATGGTAATGTATACCTCTGGACATTGGATGACTTAGAGGCTGAATACACTACGTTGGATAGAAAGTCGGATGTAAAAGTGACCGCAGTGAAGTTCAGTAACGATGGTAAATTCCTAGCCTTTGGTGATGCTGAAGGAACGTTGGTTATTTGGAATATGGAAGAAAATAAGCAGGTAGAACCTACATTAAAAGGGTTTAGAGGAATCATCACAGATATTGAATTTAGTCCTGATGATCGTCTGATCGTCGCATCATCCACCAATAGTCAAGTAAGAATTTGGGATATGGAAAATCTATTTGATTTGCCAACTATTTTAGAAGATTATAAGGGCGAACGAGAAAAAGGATGGGTCAATGATGTCAGCTTTAGTCCTGATGGAAAACACTTTGTGACGGCAGCAGGAGATGGAAATATTAGAAGATACCCAACTACACCTGATCAAATGGCGGCTGAGATTTGCTCTTTAATTGAGAAAGAAGGAAACATGTCAGACAATGAGTGGAGACAATATGTTGGAGATATTGAATACAATGAGATGACATGTGAAGGCATGCCAAAAAGAGGTTCTGAACAATTATAAAACGTGTTAATGCGATCTATACCTTTTCTATTTTTATTTCTTTCTATTAGTGTTCAGGTTAAAGCACAATCTGCATCTCAATGTGCTCGATCATTGTCGGAAGCAGAATCGGCATTCGATCAAGGCAGGTTATTAACCATCGTAGACGGTAAAATAGCACAGTTTCAGAGATGCCTTGACAAAGGCGTATTTTCTAAGGATGAAGAAATTCGTGCTTATAAATTACTTACAAAAACCTACATATTTCTCGATAGAGAAGCAGAGGCAGAGGATAACTTGATTAAACTTTTGCAAGTAGACAAAGAGCATAATTTAGCCAAAGATGATCCCTCAGAATTGTATTACCTCTATGAAAAATTTAAAACTGAGCCAATTTTCCGACTTGGTTTCCGTGCAGGAATAAATTCTTCTTCTCCTCACGTATTGCAGTCTTTCAATACATCAAGCGCTGATAAAAGATACAATGGAGATACTGATCTAGGTCTAGGAATAGGTTTTTTTGGTGAGATTTTAGTCGAAAAATACCTTAATAAAGGGTTTGAAGTAGCGGCAGGTCCTCAGTTTCGTATTGCTAATTACAAAGTACAGTCAAGCTACAGTGGATTGAGATATAACGTGCAAAACAGGAGCACCATGCTCAGGCTGCCGGTGATTGGTAGATATAACTATGGATACGATAAAAAGGATACAGACAACAACAGAGTTAAGTTAATTCCTTATGCCTTTTTAGGAGCTTCATTTGATTACATTATAAGTGCTGATTATGTGAATACGGATAGAGTGGGAGGTAACCCTTTCACACTTCCAAATGAAGATAATGTAGCTAGCCTTTCAGATAGAGATCAGGTAAATACCTCCAATTTGTCCCTTATAGGTGGGTTAGGGTTAAAGTACAGAATCCAAGAAGTACATTTTTTCACCATTGAATTACGTTACAATAATTCACTTTTCAATTACGTCAATTCAGAGAACCGCTTCAAAAATGATGTGCTCTTAACGAATGTGGGGTTTGTCGAAGATGATTTAACCATTAATACGTTGGCATTTTCTGTGGGCTACACCTGGTCCATTTATCAACCAAGAAAACGTAAGCAATACCGCTAATTACATGAAGAAAAATTTTCACTTTCTTGCCTTTCTTTTACTTCTTGCTTGTCAAATTGAAGATAAAGATGCTCCAACACCTGCGGAGAGCTATATCAAGTATTTTGGTGAAGCAAATACCACTTACGAGATGGTTGATATAGAGATCATTTATGATGCGACAGATGCTTCGATAGTGAATAGTATCATCATGCTTGGAACGCGTCAGCGAGAAGATGCGAGAAGAGATATTTACCTCGTAAAAACGGATGCAGTTGGTACATTTATAGCTGATACCGCTTATAGCTATGATAGTGATAGCGATGACGAAGCACGTCAGTTGAGTAGAGCAGGTGATAATATTTTGGTTGTTGGAAATACGACTACTTCCCCCGAGACAAATTTAAGCGGCGTGGTTTGGAATGAATTTACAACTGACCTTATACCTGTAAGCATCCCAAATACAGACACCACACTTTATTCCATTTTCACGAATCCTGCGAACCCGACTCAGATTTCAGCTAATGATCTGATTCAGACAACAAGTGACGGAAATTTTGTCATGGTAGGAAATTACAACACACAAGCTGGAGACCAACAATATTATCGTTTGAAAATAGACGCGAATCAAAGAGGACATATTAGCTATCCATCTGACGCTTCTAACGAAGATCCAGCATTATTATGGTTCGTCTCTGGAGGTGTTGGTGCGAGCGATGACCTGGTAAGGGCTTTTGAGGAAACAAATGGAGAGCTTGTCTTCATCGGGAACTCTACTTTTTTTGATATCGATGGTAATGGAGGTGTAAATGTTTTAGTCGTGAATGCAACAAGCTCAGGAGCTACAAATAATAGGAGAAGTTACGGTTTCAATTTGAATGGAAATAATTCCAATGCGACTGATAGGATGACGGATGCGGTACAAAAACAAGGTGGTTATGCCATCGTAGGGACTTCCACACAAGGAAACAATTTATCACAAGCTTTCTACATCGATAGTAGTGTTCCTTCACAAAGAACGCTACTGACCAGTTCATTTACGCTAAATGATGTAAGTACCAGAACCAATGCATTGGGTATCACACAAGGACCTAAAAATGACTTCATCATAGTAGGTCAATACCCAGATTTTCGAATAGACTCAGGTGATGAACAACTAAATAAGGGTTCTGAAGCGATGATTTATAGGACGGATCAATTTGGAGTGAAAATAGATGGATTTGAAACGAACTATGGAGTAATAGGAGGAGATGACTTAGCCGTAGTGGCCAGAACATTACCTGATGGTAAAATCTTAGTTGGTGCCACCATAGATTTTGGAAGCGGAAGTACTTTAATGAGCTTAATTAAACTCAATGACACTGGCCAATTAGATAATTAATATGGCATTATATTTCTAATAATATTAGAATAGTTCAATTTTTAATTATTAAAGTCTTATCCAAATAATCTAAGTCTATATCGAAAAAGTGATATGCTGCTTTGATTTTAGTTATTCAAACAAGAACTTCACTCAGTTTTAGATTTAGGTAAGTTCTATCACCCTTAGATAGGTCTAAAAACGATATATTTACTGATCATATAAACCTCGACCCTCGACAGTTATGAAAAGATTACTTACTCGCCTTTCGACCAATTATATTTTCATAAATTTTTTCCGTATGAACTACCTACAAAAAGCACTTGGATTGATAATCGTTGGGTTCTTTTTTATTCCATCAATTGGTTTCACT
>CAYGTD010000201.1:0-6875 GCA_964352725.1 uncultured Roseivirgaceae bacterium | reverse complement strand
GATTTGAATGATCTCCAGTCGTGACAATCCTGACTTTGGGTCCCATTTCATGGTTCGTCCAAAGCCTGTATCTACTACTATTTTGACTCCTTCAATGGTTAAGCTGGTTTCGGCGATGTTAGTAGCCAATACTACTTTTCGCTTGCCATCTCTGCTAGGAAGAATAGCCGCTTTCTGTTTTCCATACGGCAACTGACCGTACAAGGGATGTAGCGAAAACCCTCTCAATTTTGATCGAAGGATCCTTTCACATTTCGTGATTTCTCCTTGGCCAGGAAAAAATGCCAGTATATCTCCTTCATGTTCTTTGGTAGCTTTCACGATCACATTAGCAGTCATTTCGGCAATCATCATTATGTCTTGATCACCTGCATGAATTACCTCTACGGGATATTGCCTTCCCTTGCTTTCTACTACTTCTGCATTCAGCGCACTCGTCAGCTGAGGCATATCGAGTGTGGCGGACATCACCATGATTTTCAGGTCAGGTCGGAGGACTTGCTGCGACTCTCTACATAATGCCAGTGCTACATCGGCATGGATGCTTCGCTCATGAAATTCATCAAAGATGACTAAGCCTATTCCTTCAAGAGAGTTGTCTCCATGTAGCATTCGGGTAAGAATTCCTTCCGTTACTACTTCAATTTTGGTTTTCTCGCTCACTCGGGTTTCAAAACGAATACGATATCCGATGGTCTCGCCAGCTTCTTCACCAATCAACTCAGCCATTCGCATGGCGATCGACTTGGCTGCCAAACGACGAGGTTCCAGCATAACAATCTTCTGTCCTTTCAGCCATTCTTCTTCCAATAAGGCTAGGGGCAATAGCGTACTTTTTCCTGCTCCGGGAGGTGCATGGACAATGAGCGTAGATGAAGCTATCAGATGATTCTTTACTTCATCTATAACATCTACTATTGGAAGGTCTATGGATTTAGGATCGAACGGCATTCCGCGAAGTTAGTATGCAGACTTGTCATACAATCCAAATTGGAAGATGCCGTGTCAAGCACGGCATGACATTCATTAACTAATTCAAACTCCGTCCAAACTCCGGATTATTTATAGGCTGTATAAATAAATACAAGATCATGAACCAACTTTATCTACTCACACTCACCAAGGTTATCAAATTGCTTTCGTAAGTCAGATATGAAGGATTTCACTTCTTTTGGTTCTTTTCCATATTCATACATTACTCTTTTGGAACCTTCGGAAGTAAATATTTCAATCCACTCAGCTCCACCATCTGCACAGTCTGGACAGCCGATGGTTTCTTGTAGACTTTGAAATGAATTAAGATCCACCTTGCTAGTCAGTTTGCTGAAATCATTCCATGTTTTTTTACATTTTTTTTCAGGGAGCTCTTTGCTTCTAGTTGCCTTAAGGACTTTTGATATCTCTTCGGATGTAAACGAAACTGTCTTCTCACAATAGCCAATGCAACTCCCGAAACTGGTACCAAATTCTATTTTAGTAATATTAGAAGTCTGAAGCTTGTATTGGCAAGTAGAGGCCATAGCTGTAATGGTTATCAGTGTGAGGAAGAATTTCATAAGTATCAAAGTTAGATGGATTCATATAGATCACTGATAGTGAATAGTACATTTTAAACTCCATCTGTCATTGTGTAAATTGCGCTACCATTTCAATTATATGAGTATACAAGGAAATATAAAGATCGTTACTACCCATCAACTTCAGGAAATGAAGGTGAAGGGGGAGAAAATATCCATGCTGACAGCCTATGATTATTCTATGGCTAAAATTGTAGATCAAGCTGGGGTTGATGTAATCCTTGTAGGAGATAGTGCATCCAATGTGATGGCTGGGAATGAGACAACACTTCCTATTACTCTTGATCACATGATTTGGCATGCAAAATCTGTGACCAAGGCAGTTAATAGAGCCTTTGTGGTAGTTGATGTACCGTTTGGGAGTTATCAAGGAAATTCATCCGAGGCTCTTCGGTCATGTATTAGAATTATGAAAGAGGCGGATGGGCATGCAGTGAAGATGGAAGGAGGAGTAGAGATCAAAGAGAGTATTCAAAGAGTGCTTTCGGCAGGAATTCCAGTGATGGGACACTTAGGTTTAACACCTCAATCCATTTATAAGTTTGGCACTTATACAGTAAGAGCTAAAGAGGAAGAGGAAGCTCAGAAATTGCTAGATGACGTGAAGCTTTTAGAAGAGTTGGGTTGCTTTGGAATAGTGCTTGAAAAGATTCCTTCCTCGTTGGCTAAGAAAGCCGCTGAGTCAGTTTCTATACCTGTTATTGGTATTGGAGCGGGACCACATGTAGACGGTCAGGTTTTAGTAGTACACGATATGTTAGGAATTACACAGGACTTTAAACCAAGATTTTTACGTCAATACGCAGATTTAAATACCATCATGACGGATGCTGTTGAGAATTACGTTTCTGACGTGAAGTCCAAAAATTTTCCTAACGATAAGGAATCTTATTAGCGATAACATTAATCAGTTTTTAGCCCCAGAGTTTAAGTTTTAAATCGAAAAAGAAAAGAGATCATTCATGGCAAAAATTATTTACACACACACTGATGAAGCACCCGCTTTAGCCACTAAATCATTACTCCCAATTATTCAGGCTTTTACTTCCTCAATAGGAGTAGAAGTAGAAACAAGGGATATCTCTTTGGCAGGAAGAATCATTTCCAATTTTGGAGAATATTTAGCGGCAGATCAGCGAATAGGTGATGCGCTTTTAGAATTAGGGGAGATGGCAAAAACACCAGAGGCCAACATTATTAAATTACCAAACATTAGTGCTTCCATACCACAGTTAAAAGCGGCTATTTCTGAACTCCAAACACAAGGATACGCTTTGCCAAACTATCCTGACGAGCCCTCTAACGATGAAGAAAATAAGGTGAAGTCGATTTATGATAAAATCAAGGGGAGCGCTGTAAATCCAGTTTTGAGGGAAGGAAATTCCGACAGAAGAGCACCAAGAGCGGTAAAGGAATTTGCTAGAAAGCATCCACATTCTATGGGCGCTTGGAGTGCTGACTCCAATTCTCATGTAGTCAGTATGAGCGAGGGGGATTTTTACGGGAGTGAAAAATCGGTAACAGTGACAAAAGCAGGTAATGCCAAAATACAATTTGTTGGAGCTGATGGAAAGGTGGATGTTTTGAAGGAAAAAACTCCTCTTTTGGAAGACGAAATTATAGATTCATCAGTCATGAGCTTTGGCAAGCTGTCCTCTTTCCTTTCTAAGGAAATTCAAGATGCTAAGGATCAGGATGTTTTATTTTCAATTCATATGAAAGCTACTATGATGAAGGTGTCTGATCCTATCATTTTTGGGGCGGCTGTTATCGAATTTTTTAAAGAAGTAATTAAAAAGCATCAAGCTGTGTTGGATGAGTTGGGCTTTGATCAGAACAATGGTATCGGAGATCTTCATACCAAGATTGAAGCTCTTCCTGAAGAAAAAAAGGCAGAGATTGAAGCAGATATGAAAGCATGTTACGCTTCAAGACCTGAAATGGCTATGGTCAATTCTGATAAAGGGATTACCAACCTTCACGTACCAAGTGATGTCATTATTGATGCTTCTATGCCCGCAGCAATTCGAACATCAGGAAAGATGTGGGGACCTGATGGGAATTTGAAAGATACCAAGTTCGTTATCCCTGACAGATCGTATTCAGGAGTGTATAATGAAACGATTAATTTTTGTAAGCAACATGGAGCATTTGATCCAACTACGATGGGAAGTGTTTCTAATGTTGGCTTAATGGCTCAAAAGGCAGAAGAGTACGGATCGCATGATAAGACCTTTCAAATGGCGGGTGCTGGAAAAGTACAAGTGGTTGATGATGCTGGAAAAGTATTGATGGAGCACGAAGTGAATGAGGGTGATATTTTTAGAATGTGTCAAGTAAAGGATGCACCTGTTCAGGACTGGGTGAAGTTGGCAGTGAATAGAGCTAGAGCTACTGGAAATCCAGCTATTTTCTGGTTGGATAAAAATAGAGCGCATGACGCTCAATTAATCGAGAAAGTGCATACTTACTTGAAAGATCATGATACGGAAGGTCTAGATATATTAATTCTATCACCTGTAGACGCCACAAGATATTCGCTGGAGCGAATCATTGAAGGAAAAGATACAATCTCCGTAACAGGTAATGTTTTGAGAGATTACTTAACTGATTTGTTTCCTATTCTTGAAGTAGGAACAAGTGCAAAAATGCTTTCGATCGTTCCACTAATGAATGGAGGAGGATTGTTCGAGACAGGAGCTGGAGGTTCAGCACCAAAGCACGTGCAGCAATTTGTAGAAGAGGGTCATCTAAGATGGGATTCACTTGGTGAGTTCTTAGCGCTTGCTGTTTCATTGGAGCATATGAGTGAAACTCTTGGAAATAAGAAGGCAAAAGTATTGGGTGAGGCATTGGATAATGCAACATCAAAATTGCTGGATGAAAATAAGTCGCCATCACGAAAGGTAAATGAGATTGACAACAGAGGAAGTCACTTTTACTTAGCTATGTACTGGGCAGAAGCATTGGCCAATCAAACAAGTGATGTTGAATTGAAAACGAAGTTTGGATCTGTAGCAAAGGAGCTGGCAGCCAATGAGAGTAAAATCAATGAAGAGCTGATTGCTGCTCAAGGTAGCCCAGTGAACATTGGTGGGTATTATCAACCGAGTGAAAAGATGACTACTGTAGCAATGAGAGCTAGTGCTACTTTGAATGCAATTATAGATTCTATTTAAAAACACTCCACTTATAAATTTGAAAGTCAGGCAATTAGCCTGACTTTTTTTATCAGTATTCTTTTATTATTGGGCCATTTTATCGAAAAGTCCTTTTGGGATAATGGATATCTATGTGATTTTTCTTATATTTAATATCATTCTTTTCACAAAACCACACGATCATGAAATCATTCACCCTCACATTACTGCTATTTATTGGGTTCTCAGCTTCCTCACAAACCGTTTGGATCGCTGATAACAGACCAACAGCTCCAACTGGAGCTCATGTTTTCGCTTCAGTTGCAGAAGCCATTACGGCCGCAAGTTCAGGAGATATTATTCATATAATCCCAAGCCAGTTTTCTTATGGCAATTTTACAATCAATAAGGACAGTCTCACCTTTTTTGGTATCGGTTATAATCCAGATAAAGAACAACCAAGTGTGACTTCTGCAGGGACAATAACTATTGATATTAACACATTTGGTATTCGAATTTCTGGTATTAATATGGGGCAGTTGACATTAGGAACTAGTTCTTCAGGTTCAATAGGGAACATTTTTATTGAAAATGGGGAAATTGATCTCATCATTGGAGATGTTTGTTGCTCACCAACCAACCTAAGCAACATCATCATAAGAAATTGTGTTATTGGAAGAGACATCTCTGGATCTAACCATGTAATTCAACTGGAAGGAGGTAGTGCCAACTCGACCTCAATAGTAATTGCTAATAATATAATAATGGGATCTTCTTCTACTAGTTTTGGGGGTTATGGATCAATTAGCGTGACAGATGCGATCATTAAGAATAATTTATTTTTAGGAAATAATTCAGGTGATTTTGCCTTCAATAATGTGGTCACCTCAACCATCTCCAACAATATTTTCTTAGGAAGAAGACCAGTTGGTGATGGCGTTACAGGTGATTTACTCAATTGCACTTTTAATAATAATATTTCGTTTGGTAACACTGATAACAGCTTCCCAATAGGGATTGGTGGAAATACGGGTGATTCCCTTTTGGTGAATACAGACCCACTACTAATTAATGTTCCAATTGTTGATGACTGGGATTTTGCATTTGACCCTACTCTAGATGCAGGTTCGCCAGCACTCAATGCAGGGAATGATGGTGGAGATATAGGGGTTACTGGTGGCACGATACCATATAGCTCAACTGGTACCCCACTGCCCGTGATAAGAGTCTTACGAGTGCCAGAAATAATCAAAGAAGGAACCGATCTGAATGCAACGATCGAAGCAAAAGGAAACTGATAAAGCATTCCCAAAATGAATTTTTCATTAGGAAGTTTCTTTTGTAAACGATATCTGCTATGTAGTGTGATACTACTTAGTCAGATTTCTGTTGCTGCACAGGATACTCTTGAGATATCCGAATTAGAATATTTTTTTGATATTGATCCTGGAGTAGGAAGCGCTGCATCGATAGCAGTCGCACCTGATAGTCTTATTTCTACAGTTGAATCATTAGGATCATCAGGTCTTTCAGTAGGATTTCATGTACTTGGATTTAGAGCTAAAAACTTTGCAAGAGTAGACAGTGTGTCATTTGATGGAATCACAAGGGTAAGCACAAGTGATTATATACATCCTTCGCTGCGATCAGCTGGTCAGTGGGGTACTACTGAAACAAGATTAGTATATGTAGATCCCTCGGAAACAGGAGGCATTGTAGAAGTTGAGGAGATCGAATATTTCTTTGATATCGACCCAGGAGTGGGCAGTGCCACTATAGTGAACAGTTTCGCGTCCGCTAATGCGATTTCGATTGTCGAGCTTCTTAATTCCAACACCCTTTCATTTGGATTTCATTCTTTGGGAATGAGAGTTAAAGCCGTTGGTGGAAGTTGGGGAATGACTGAAACAAGATTGGTATTTGTAGATCAATCAGATAGTGGAAATGCGGTTTTAGTTGATTCTTTAGAATACTTCTTTGATATTGATCCAGGGGTGGGGAGTGCAACTATTATTGATGGTTTTGCAGCCTCAACACTGGTTAATTCTGACGAAATATTAGTTTCAAGTGGCCTTTCTTTCGGCTTTCATTCTTTGGGAATACGTGTCAAGGCGGTTGGATCTAGTTGGGGAATGACTGAAACAAGATTGGTATTTGT
>CAYGTD010000200.1:0-6910 GCA_964352725.1 uncultured Roseivirgaceae bacterium | reverse complement strand
CTTTACGTCCAATCCATTTAAATTCGGTTTCAGAAATTACCTCCACAATATCATTTGTTTTTAGTATTTGATTATCGGTAATACTTCCTTTTATAATTAAAGCAGAATCCGCATCCACAGATACTCTAGCGTCTCCAGTAGTTGTAAAGATTGATTGTTCAATTTTGCGAAGGGCAATATGTGAGATGGTCTCTGTCATGCCAAAAGTGGCATAGACTTTAGCGTTTACATCAGCATTATTAATAGTGTTTATTTGACCTCCACCTATTAAAATATGACTAACCTGATTGATTTTATTCACATCACTATTTTGGTATTGTAGCGGAACCATGGAAATAAGTCCATAATGATCATTCGGTTTTAGATTTTCCAATGGATTATTTGAAGGTTTAATCACTAATAAATCATGATGCATGATAGCAGCTCTAAACACAACCATAGCTCCTCCGATAAAATTGGGATCAAGGCAAAGTATTGCACTTTCTATTTTGTTTTCAGGATCAATGTGATCAAAAGTAGCTTTCACGCTATATTCGATCATTTTTCTATGGATAGATATTTCTTTTGATTTGCCTGTAGAACCAGAAGTTTTGAAAACAAATGTATCTTGATCAGAAAACCAATCAGATATTAACTTTAACACATTAAATTCGATTCCGATAAATTCGGAAAGACTGAAACGATCATTCAGAATTTCATCTAATTTTATCTGAAAATTTTCAAATTGTATAATCACGACCTTTGGAAGAAGAAATAATTGTAAGCAGACTGATAAACAAAGATAAGAGGGCTTTCGAACTTGTCTTTAACCAGTACTTTAATATTATGGTTCTTTACGCCAATAGATTTATGGATACAAGGGAAGAGGCTGAGGAGATAACCCAGGAAGTGTTCGTTAAATTTTGGGAGAAGTGTGACACTCTGTCTCCCGATTCTTCTGTAAAAAGCTATTTATATAGATCCGTTCATAACTCTTGCCTGAATGCCATTAAGCATGAAAAAGTAAAAGATGGCTATAAACAGCATGTCATAAATTTCTTGGAATCATCTTATCAAGAGTCTATAGAAGAAAGTGATCCAGATGCTATACGACAAAGGATCCATGACGAAATAGATAAACTTCCACCTCGCTGTTCTGAAATATTTAAATTAAGTCGATTCGATGGTTTGAAGTACCAAGAAATAGCAGACCACTTAGAGATTTCTGTCAAGACTGTAGAGGTTCAAATGGGAAAGGCTCTTAAAGTTTTAAGAGAAACCTTAAAGGATCTCAAAAACATTTCGGAATGACCAGCAAGTTGAAAATAATTTTACTTGTTTTTATTATTAGTTCTAATTGCTTTTCTCAAAATAGACAAGGTGATAAGGTAAGCGGTAGCTTCAGAGATTTGCCTCTAATCTCGATCTTAGATTCTTTAAGTAATCAGACAGATTATTTTTTTAGTTATAACTCTTCTATTTTAGAGGGAACGGGAAGATTCACTATATCTGCAAATGATAAGCCTATAGATCAATTTTTATCAGAACTTTTAGTAGGCACAGGAATTGAGTATAGTTTCTTTAAGGACCAAATTATTCTTAATTACAAAAAGGTTGAAGAAGTATCAAAAAAGAAAAATCATTTTATCTTAACCGGTATTGTTAAAGATGAAAAAGGGAATCCTCTTCAAAACGCAAACGTATTCCTTGATGGAACGACAATCGGAACCTCTTCTGATGGAGATGGTCTTTTCAAATTGGAGTCCATCCCTCCAGGTTTTTATAACCTAGTTTTTTCACATATTGGATTTGAAAATGCCGTCTATTCAATTTCAGAATATAACGGGGGTTCAAGAATTCAAAACCATCAAATGGAGATAGATCTAAATCAGCTTCAAGAAGTTGAAATTAATTCTAATCGAATCACGAAAAATAAGTCAGAATGGCATCTCAACTTTCTTTCATTCAGAAAGGAATTATTGGGTAACTCAGAAAATACCAGAAGTTGTGTCATCGAGAATCCTGAAGTAATCAACTTTTATGTTGATGAGAAAAGAGATTTACTAAGAGCATATGCTTCTGAACCAATTCAAATTCGGAATGATGCGCTCGGATACAAAATCACCTACTTCTTGGAGTCTTTCGAAATGTCACCGAATGATTTAAGATTCAGAGGTCAGATCAAATTTAGAAATGCAAATCCAATAAGAAATAGTGAAAAAAGAGAATGGAATAGAAATAGAAGCGTAAGTTTCAACGGCTCTTTTAATCATTTCCGTAATGCATTGTTAGACAATAAATTAAAAGAAGAGGGTTTTCGAATCTATCATTTGAATGATTTAAATGAACTGAAAAATGGATCTCGTCATCTTAAAAAGATTCAAGCGGAGGACATAATTGTTTTCAAGGGAGATCACTACGAACTTGGATTTAATAATTTTATCCTAGTGGAATTTCACAAAGAGAAAGAGAGTATTAATTTCTTAGCTGATATTGATTTTTCCTCTATTTTATATGAAAAAAATATCAACAACAGCGGTATTGTAGTTAAAAATCCTTCTCATCAAATTTCAATAATAAAACTGCTAAAGAATTCTGTGAGACTCGATCTGAATGGACAAATTGAAGATAAATTTAGTTTAACAACATACGGATATTGGTCATGGGAGAGATTAGCAGATTTAGTCCCAATTAATTATGATCCCAAACTTGATAAATTGTAAGTTTTGTTAGGGGTATTGTATTGTAAGTTGTTAATAACCAGATAGTAATAAAGAAATGGAAGAAGTATTAGCGAAATATTTTTCTAACGAAGCAAATAATGACGAAATAATATTTGTCAATAACTGGAGATCAGAATCTAATTCTAATGCAAAAGAGTTTTTTGAAGCGAAGTTAGTTTGGTTATCAACTCAGGAAATAAGTAAACCATCTAAGGATATTCTAGATAATATTTTGGATGATGGAAGTGAATCAAAACAAATCTTCTGGACGAAACCATTTTTGAAATATGCTGTTGCAGCGTCTGTTGTTTTGGCAATATTCATAGCTCTGATTTTTTCCAATAATCAGTCATCAAATTTTAGTTCCGAGAGTTTGGCCGATGGAAGCCATATAAGTCTTCATGGCAATTCTACATTTGAAGTGCTCGATTTCAATGAAGAGATTAGAGAAATAAGAGTTACTGGTAAAGCATATTTTGATATTCAACGAGATGAAAGCAGACCTTTCATTATTCATACAGATAATGCAATTGTAAGGGTGCTGGGAACTTCTTTTGTAGTTGATACTTACGGTGATAAAACAGAAGTAAGTGTGGAATCTGGCTTAGTCGAACTTTCAAAAAATAGTGCAGAGAGTAGTGTCTCCGTAAAACTCGCGAAGGGAGAAAGAGGACTGGTAAGTACAAATAATAAAGGTATCATTAAAGGGAGCAATGAAAATGCTAATTATTTATCATGGAAAACAAAAGTACTAACATTCAATAATTCAAGCATTGAAGAGGTGTCTAAAACACTAGAAGATGTTTATGGAATCACTGTTGAAATAGAAAATAAGGACTTTAATAATTGCAGGTTAACTGCTAAATTCAATAAAAAAAGAGCAAAAGATGCTCTGGAGATCATTGCAAGAACCTTCAATGTAGAGTTTGAACTCTCTAACAATAAAGCCATACTAAAAGGAAAAGGGTGCTAGTGCACCCTTTATAATTTTATCTAGATACCTTCTCAAGGTATCCACTTAATATCATCAAAATTGGGTTTACGCTTTTCTAAGAATGCATTTCGTCCTTCTTTAGCCTCATCTGTCATATAGGCCAATCGTGTTGCTTCTCCTGCAAATACTTGCTGACCTACCATTCCATCATCGGTAAGATTGAATGCAAATTTCAACATTTTAATTGAAGTTGGTGATTTTTGAAGTATTTCTTGTGCCCAATTGTACGCTTCATTTTCCAGTTCTTCATGGGGAATCACAGCATTTACCATTCCCATATCAAAGGCCTCTTGTGCCGAGTAATTCCTGCCTAAGAAGAATATTTCTCTTGCTCTCTTTTGCCCCACCATCTTGGCCAAATAAGCTGAGCCATAACCACCATCAAAACTGGTAACATCCGCGTCGGTTTGTTTAAAAATTGCATGTTCTTCACTTGCAAGTGTTAAATCACATACGGTATGCAAACTATGACCACCACCAACTGACCATCCTGGTACTACCGCTATCACCACCTTAGGCATGAAACGAATAAGTCTCTGTACTTCAAGAATATTCAATCTGGGCATTCCGTCATCATCTACATAACCTTGATGTCCTCTGGCATTCTGATCACCACCGCTGCAGAAAGCCCATCCACCATCTTTTTTAGATGGTCCTTCACCGCTTAATAAAACAACTCCAATATTAACGTCTTCCCTTGCATCAAGAAATGCCTTGTATAGTTCTCCTACCGTTTTTGGTCGAAAAGCGTTCCGAACCTCTGGTCTGTTGAATGCAATTCTTGCTACTTTACCGCACTTCTTATACGTTATATCTTCAAATTCTCGGACTGTTTTCCACTCAATTGTTGATGTGCTCATTCAAATATCTTTTTAGTTTTTTGTATTCTTTTTGATTTACTTCTGGATCCGTAAATACCTCCAGAATCTTGCAATGATTAGAAGGTTCATAAAATGTCTTTAATGCCTCATTTATCTCATCAAAAGAAGAGGCCTTTGTATAAGCTATATCGTTTTCCAAACAAATATATTTAGCCGTACGGTTATGTCGTGTCTCAAAATAACTTTCCAATTCTGGAAGATTGGCTGGACCTTCAATAAGTCGAAAAATACCACCACCATGATTATTGAAAATGACTATTCTTAGGTTAGGTAATCGGTAATTATGAAAAAAAGCGTTTCTATCATAAAGAAATGACACATCACCTGAAAAAAGAACATTAAGTTCATCGCTCACTAAACTAGATCCAGCAGCAGTCGATGAACAACCATCAATACCACTGGTTCCTCTATTCGACCAAGTTGTGATTCCTTTGGCTATCCCAAATAGATCTGCAAATCGTACAGGCATTGAATTTCCGATGTGTAACTGGCAATTATCTGGAAGTGATTCTGAAATTATTTTAAAAGAAGATGATTCACTAAATGTAGCGTTTTGAAAATAGCTATCAATTACATGTTTGACTTTTTCATTTAGTGACTGCCATGCATTGAGATAGGAGTGATCCAAGGATGAAAAATCTAAATTCGAAAGACCTTCTTTTAATGTTGATTTTATCAATATGGGGTTAGACCCATACGTATCTACTTCAATTCCTGAGGGATCAAAATGGTAATGCTTCTTTGGTATATTTTTTCTTAGAAAATTTTTTAGATTTTTCGAGAGCACAGACAAACCAGAAGTAATCAATATATCTGGTTTAAGTTCCTCTTGATTTCCAATAAATGCGTCTATATGAGCAATTCCATCAAGTTGAAGGTTGTTGAGTGGAGATTTTAATATCGGAATTTGATGTTGAATACCATCTAAAAATATAGATAGATCGTGATCTGTATCATTTTGCCCAACTAAAACCAACACTTTTTTATTCGTTTCAAAATCAACGATCCTTTTCTCAGAAACTGAAACAATAGATCGTTCTAGCTTAAATTCTTCAAAAAACAATTCGTCTCCCTTTTCAGGATAAAATGGTTCCTCAAATGGAATATTGAAATGAACAGGCCCTTTAGCTAAATCTTGAGCAAGATGTAATCCTTCGATCAATTGATGTTGATATTGTTCACTTTCCTCATCACTCTTGGTAAGTGGAAGCTGATAGGATGCCTTGACATGATTTTTAAGAGCTTCAAACTGCCTTATGGTTTGTCCATCACGTTGATCAATTAAATCTGGTGGACGATCTGCGGATAAGACGATTAAAGGGATTTCACGGTAATAAGCTTCAGCAATAGCCGGTGCGTAGTTCAATAGTGCGGTTCCTGATGTACAGCATAATACAACTGGAGTTTTATTCATCTGTGCAATTCCTAAAGCAATGAATCCAGCTGTACGTTCATCCGGAATGATAAATTTTCTAATATTTCCATTTCTTGCGAACGAAACAGTTAATGGAGCATTTCGTGATCCAGGAGACATCACAGCATATTTTACTCCAAATTGATGACAGATTTGAGAGGTGTTGAATATAGCTTGATGAAGCATTATAGAATCATTCGTTTCATCACATCCATTTTCATTTCTATTTCAGTCAACTCTTTTTCAGGGATGGAATCTTCTGTCACGCCAGCTCCTGCATAAAATCGAACGATATTCTCTGTGAATTTCACACACCTCAAATTGACAAATAGCTTAGTAGCTGATTGAAAATTGACAGTGCCAATAAATCCTGCATAAAACGATCGATCATACCCCTCATTCATTTCTAAGAACTTAGCAGTTTCTTCTCTTGGCATACCACATACTGCCGAAGTAGGATGTAGGAGTTCCATCATTTGATCTGCTAACTTCTCAAAATGAACCTTAGATAAATCAACCTCAAATGTGGTACATAAATGGGCAAGATTTCCAGCCCTTATTGTCTTTGGACCATACTCTTCAAATTCTCTAATTCGAAGCTTTTTAAAGCAATTGATGATAAATCTACTGACTAAAGCTTGCTCCTCTATTTCCTTCTGAGTCCAAGCTACATTATTTAGCTGATCACCTTCATCAATGCGTTGAGTTCCTGCAAGAGCTACAGTACTAAAAATATTGTTCTTAAAGCTTAAAAGTGATTCTGGGGTAGCTCCAGCCCATATTTCCCCATCCGCCAAACTCCACATGTTACAAAATGCTGAAGGATATGACTGACACATGTTTCCGAATAATTAGCTATAATTAATTTCACTTTTTAGTTTCACATCTTGATAGCGTGAAGGGACAATTTTAATCGCTT
>CAYGTD010000199.1:0-7019 GCA_964352725.1 uncultured Roseivirgaceae bacterium | reverse complement strand
TACAGGATAAGCTTATCCACTGGAATAAGAAAGCCAAATAAAAGTGGGATTATGCATAGAATAAATAGCCACCATTTCCTTTTCGGAATGATCCTTGTGAATTTTCTATCTGTTTTATCATGATCAAACTTCTTCCTATTCCTTATTCGGTAATCTATAATCAACAAGCCAAGAACAAAGAGGAGGACGATAAGAGACAGAGCAATAGCAGACGAAAGATCACCTAGTGCAAGCCATGATCGGAAGATCCCTACAGTAAAGGTGGGAATACCGAAGTAGGAAACGACTCCATAGTCATTCAGAATTTCCATGATAACGAGTATAAGACCAGCAAAAATAGACGGCCAAGCCAATGGTAAAATCACTTTTCTAAAAGTTTTACTTAAAGGCTGACCCAATGATCGTGATACCTCAATAAGTGAAGTAGATTGAAGTAAAAAAGCACTTCGAGATGTTACATACACATAGGGAAAAAGAACTATCGACATGACAAAAATGGCTCCCATTTGAGTCATAATATCAATGTAGATATCATTATCGATGTACCTAAGAAATATACGGATAGGTCCTGCGTAATCAGTTAATCCCACATAAGAGATAGCACTTATGAAGGTGGGAATAGACAATGGTAAAATCAACATCCACTCAAATTGCTTTCTAAAGGGGAATTCATAGATACTTACCAACCAAGCTGTATAAACACCAATAACAAGCGTTAGTATAATTGTGCCAACTAAGAGAATGGATGTATTCCAAGTGTAGAGAGGGAGTAGATTGGTAGATAAATGCTCCCAGTTAGATCCTTCAAAAAAGAAAGAGCGACTTGCTACAAACAATAAGGGCAATAGAAGCAATGCCAGAATAATGTTCGTAGAAAGTCGCCAATAAAAGTGTCTTGGTAGATGAAATTTCATTTATCCCGAATACGGGCTTAGTTCCAACCTACTTCACCAAAAATTTTCACAGCTTCTTCATTCATATTAGTCTTTTTAGCAAAGTCCAAATTGTCTGTTTTGAATGTGCCCCATTGAGCAACTGTAGAATCTGGCGCAACATTCTGATTTGTTGGGTATTCAAAAGAATTGGAAGCGTAGAATTTTTGAATTTCTTCACTTGTTAAGAATTCAATCAGCTTTATTGCATTTTCCTTATTTGGTGCATTCTTCGTAACACCAATGCCACTTATGTTGATATGTGCTCCACGTCCTTCTTGATTTGGGAAAAATATACCAACACTTTGACCAGCTTTCACTTCCTCTTCATTTTCTGAATTTAGTAATAACCCAACATAGTAGGTGTTTACTATTGCGACATCACCTACCCCAGAGGCCATTGCTTTGATCTGATCTCTATCTCCACCTTTTGGTTCTCTTACCATGTTATCAGCTATTCCTTGCGCCCACGCCTTTGCTGTTTCTCTATCACTTGCGTGAATGATAGAAGAAAGTAAAGATTGATTGTATGCACTACTTGATGATCTAATAATTACTTTTTCATTCCATTTAGGGTCGGCAAGATCCTCATAAGTAGACAGTTGTGATGGATCCACATCGGACTTATCATAAGCGATTACTCTTGCTCGGTAAGTGATTCCGTACCACTGTTTATCAGCGTCAATAAAATCAGGCTTATTGTTCGTTTTTGCTTCGACTGATTGAAACAAGCCAAGTTCTTTTGCTCGATTTAGCTTAGCAGCATCTACAGTGATAAAAACATCTGCAGGAGAGTTTTCCCCTTCCATTTCCAACCTTGAGATAAGTTCATCGGCACCTGCTTTAACCAAATTAATTTTGATGCCTGTTTCCTCAGTGAATCTATCCAAGACTATTTGATCTGCATCGTAATGTCTATTCGAATAGACATTTAATTCATTGGATGTAATTTCCTCTGACGCACTCTCTTTCGAAGTAGAGGTACAGGCTGCCAGAATTGAGATTGCTATTATTTTTAAGTATTTCATGTGTTTGTTTATTCTGCTTAAAACAAAGCACAAATATAATTATTTAGAATCGATCTAAATAAGTTTTAACCTCGATTATAGATTATTTATTTCGAGGCAGAAAGTCTAATCCAGAATAGAGATTTTAGGGCATAAAAAAAGGTACCCCCACCACGAGGTACCAATCACCCTAATCACACTGCTGAATCAGCATTGCGTTCCTTACATAGGAATGTAGTTGAATCCTACTCCTAAAATATCTTCGTAATCTTCTCCTGCTTCTTTCATGTCCTCATCATCCTCTTCATAAAACCAATTGATGATTACATCTGCACCTTGTGTTTTATACCTTGCCAATCTTTTAAGTAAGTCAAATAGACATTTAGATGAGCTTGTATTGAAGTATTCAAATGCAAAATTCGCAGTAAGTGTATTGTTTCCTCCGTTGAACGCACCTTCAATATTTTGAATTATTGGGGAATAAAACTCTCTAGATGAACATGGTGACGATCTCCCTTTGAAGTCTAAGATTCCATTCGTGAAATCTAGCTCACAAGAAGGTGTAATGCTTGTTGGCTCGATGTGTAAAGAATAGTGCTTCATAGTTGAAAAGAATTTTAATTACTTATCTCATTACAAATAGACATCATATTGAGATGAGCTTTCATTGTTGTAAGTGAGGAAATGCAATTCAGCAAAATGACTATGGACGTCTATGTGTTTAATTTGAAATAGTAATTAAATCATATTTATTCGCTCCTTTTCCAATAAATTTAAGTGTTTGAAATCATTAACATCGACTCACTAAAATTGAATAATCCAATAGAGTTCCCACACAAAAACATTCTTGAAAATATTTCTTTTGGTATTATTCAAGTTGATACGAAAGGTGATATCGTTTATGCAAACCCTGCTGCCTCCGTAATCATTCAAAAGCAAAATCAAGATTTAGTAGGAGAAAACCTGTTTGAAATCGATGTTGTGAATGTTGGTGAAAATGGTGTCCCATTAACTAAGGAAGAACAGCCATTATTTAGGGTAATACAAACTCAGGAAACTATTTCAGATTTTATTCAAGGAGTTCTTGTTAAGGCTGAGATTAAATGGGTTTCAATCAATGCATCTCCAATCTTCGATGATGAGGGTGTATTTATCGGGGGACTTTCTTGTTTTACGGATATAACAGATCGTGTAAATATTGAAAAGCAACACAAGAAAAATGCGGAAAGAAATAAACTGCTAGTAGAAAATGTACAAGCTGTTTTTTGGGAAGCAGAAATAGGAACATTGGGTTTTTCATACATCAGTCCCAAAGCAGTTGAAATGTTTGGGTATCCCTTATCTTCATGGATGCAGGATCGATTTTGGGAGTCTATCATTTTTGAGGAAGACAGAGAAAGGATTATTTCACTAGAGAGGGGAGGAGGAAAATTTTCTTCAAAAAACTATGACTTGGAGTACCGTATGGTAAAAAGTGATGGCTCTATTATTTGGGTGAAGGACTTGATAGAAGTTGTAAAGGATAGCGAAGAAGCAAATAAACTTCGTGGACTTCTCGTCAATATTACCGATCAAAAGAACGCAGAGGAAAGCTTGAAAACTAGTAAGGCTCGTTACAAAGAATTAATCAAGGAGGCACCATATGCGATTACTATACATGACAAGAAAGGGGTCTTAATAGCGGCTAATGAGAAATGTAATGAAATTTGGCTGCTAGACAGGAAAAAATGGATTGGAACGTATAATATTTTCCAAGATCAAGAATTTAAAGATCAAGGGTTTGAAAGGGCGTTAAAAGATGCTTTCACAGGAAAAAGAAATGAATTTTCATCAGAAGTAATCATTCCTATGTCGGGTGGAGTAAGAAAGCATCTCCATATAAAATATTATCCTTTGTTTGATATTCAGGGTGATGTAGAGAATGTAGTTTTTGTAGCAGAGGATGTGACAGACTATGTAGAAGCTGAAGAAAAAGCTCGAACTGGGGAATCACTAAAGCAAGGGATTTTAGATGCTTTAGATGAAGGAATCTTGGTAGTTGATAAAGACGGCCTTATTATCTCTTTAAACAAAAGCCTTACTGGATATGCAAGCCATCAAACATACCCATTGCCAGCGGTAGGAAAATCAGTGTATGATTTTTTTCAATACTTTGAAGAGGGAGGAATTCTAAGAAATGGTTTAGATAGTATTCTCGATAAATCAAGTTCATTTTTTGATCATGAGCTCAAACTATCGGACGGTAGATGGTACGACATGAGAATTACCCCACTTAATACTTCATTTGGAGCAGTTATTTCATGGCAAAATATTAATACTAGGAAAGAAATTGAAATTGCTCTAGAGAAGTCCTTAAAGAAGTACAGAAGCATTTATAACACCGCTCCTGTGATGATGCACTCTATTGATTTCGATAAAAATATAGTGAGCGTTAGTGATTTCTGGCTTGGTAAAATGGAATTTGACAGAAATGAAGTTATTGGTAAAAGTCCAGCTTCTTTTATGACTAAAGAATCCCGAGAAAGGTTTTCAAAGAATATAAAAAAACTATTTGAATCTGGATCAATTGTAAACGCGAGTTATCAATTTGTAAAAAAATCAGGAATTGTTATTGATGTGATTCTTTCCGCAAGTATTGAATATGATGATCAAGGAAATTTTGAAAGATCGATAGCGGGAATAACTGATGTCACAGATCTGAAAGCCATCGAAAGAGAGCTGGTAGAGAACAGAATGAATCTGCTAGAGTCTCAGCGTTTATCAAAAATCGGGAACTATGAATTCCTCGCAAAAACAGGAAAATTTCTATCCTCTCCAGAGATGGACATGATAATGGGTTTTGATCCAAATGACGATGATGTAAGTGTCTTGGAAAAACTGATTTTGGAATCTGATCTTCCAGGCTTCTTAAGTAAGCTTGAAGTTTCAATGCAGACAGGGAGAGACTTCTTTCATGTGTACAGAATATCGCACTTGAAAAACGGAAAAGTAAAGTGGATTTCTGGAAGAGGAAGAATGATCAAGAACGAAAATGATGAGGTAGTCAAAATGATTGGTACTGTTCAGGATATTACTGAACAAAAAATGACAGAGGAGAAAATAAGAAAATTGACTGATCGTATTCTTTTGGCTACTGAAATTGCTGGAATTGGCGTATGGGAGTATGATAGGGGAAAAGATGAAATCTTCTGGGAGGAGCAGATGTATGGCATTTTTGGAAATAGGAAAAAGCCAATATCAGATACAAAGGAGATGATCTCTATGCTCCATGAAAATGATAAGCACGTATTAGATGACTCTCTAGAAGAGATAAAGAGGGGAGTCAATTTCTTAGAAATAGAGTGCAGAGTCATAGTAGAAGGTCAAGAAAAATACTTGAGAAGTTTCACAAGAGTTATTCGAGATCAGGATGGTCGTTTAGAAGGGATGATTGGAGTATTCTATGATAATACTCGAGATAAAGAGTTGCAACTAGAACTTGAAAATTCACTTGATGAAAAAAACGTCTTGATAAAAGAAGTTCATCACAGAGTAAAGAACAATATGCAATTGGTCTCTTCTATTTTGGCTCTTAAGTCTTACGAATTGAGAGATGAGGATTCTAAGAAAATATTTAAGGAAGTAAATGATCGTATTAAGGCAATGTCTATCATCCACGACAAACTTTATACATTCTATAATGTATCTGAAATCAATATTTCGGAGTACCTAAATAGCATTGCCGAAGAGCTGAGGATTCTATTTGGAACAGAGGAAATCAAACTAAATATTGATGCAGAAGAGATTATTTTTGATGTGGACAAGGCGCTTACAATAGGACTCATCATTAGTGAGCTTGTTTCAAATGCATTCAAGCATAGTTTCAAAAAGAAAAGAAATGGGACGATAAGTATTTCATTCAATAAAGAAGGATCAAGATATAGCCTGGCTATTATAAATGATGGCGACCCTATTCCAGAAGATGCCTTGAGTAGGACGAGTGGATTAGGTATGTCACTTATAAGAACTTTCGTGAAACAGCTGCTAGGTACTGTGGCTGTAGATGAGCGAAATGGATTTAGAGTAGATTTCGAAAGGAAGGAGAATAATTAAGCATAATTTGGATTAAACCCGCAGTGGTTTTAGCGCCGACTTTTCGCATTATATTTCCCTTATGCGCATTCACTGTTCTTACACTTAGATCAAACTCTTCCGAAATCTCTTCATTAGTCAGATCCTTCATCATGCACTTCAAAATTTCACTTTCACGTGAAGTTAAAGAAGCCACTTTTTCAGCCATTTCATTCACATTATTAGAAAACAACATGGATATCATCGTTTCATCATAGTAGATGTCTCCTTCAAAAGCGGACTCAACTGTCTTCATTAAGCTCTCTGGTTCCATCGAAAGCGAAATGATTCCATTAATATCATACTTGGAAGTATATTGAATTAAGTGGGGTTTTACATTAAATGTAAAAAGGATAATTGGTACACCTATAGCGTACTGCTTTGTTTCGTCTGGCGACACTGTTTCAGTATCCAAAATGATCAAATCTAAACTCGATGAAGCCTCTAATGCCAACTTGTAGGTTCGCTTTATCCCTATCTCTTTTAGAAATAAAAAAAGATAGTTTGAGAATATGGAGTTTTTTGATGCTATAAAAATATCCTGCATCTATATTTAGTTGTTTATTCAGTTTATCAAATCTAATATTAGACAAAAAACAATTAAATTGAATTGATCAGTCAAATACTATGGGAAAAATTCTTGTTGCAGAAGATTCAATTATCGTTAATCATCATATCAGGCACACGTTAGAATCTGGACATCATGAAGTACTTTCTGCCTTTTCTGGAAGAGAGGCTGTCAAAATGGCTCAGGATAATCTGCCTGATTTAATTTTGATGGACATCATGATGGAAACTTCCTCTGATGGACTCGATGCTTCCTTGGAGATAAAGCAAACGCTAGATATTCCAATCATTTTCCTGACAGCATTAACTGATGAACCAACGATTAAAAAGGCGATGGTCAGTTTACCATTTGGATATGTAGTAAAGCCATTTAATGAAGCAGAGCTGCTTTCTAATATACACG
>CAYGTD010000198.1:0-7085 GCA_964352725.1 uncultured Roseivirgaceae bacterium | reverse complement strand
ATTATATTCTAAACCCTCATACGTTTTCTCTCTAGCTTTAAGTAGCAAGATTTCCTTACTTGAACTTCTTTTTGTTTCAATTTGATCTCTCAGTTCCTCTGCCAATTCGTCTAGCTTGCCTGAAGCGACAGTTCGCAGATTTGGGAATTTTGATTCCAAATGATCAATCCAGGCTAGTGAAAGACTATTTCTAAAAAGATCAAGACTTTCATCAATGGTTTTCGTAGAATCGGCAGTTAACTCATCAAGCACTTTAGATTCCTCCGAAGAAAGATCATTCTTAAGCGTATGATACTCACAAATGGCGTCAAAATCTTTCTTTAAAAGTCGCTCTAGTTTTGCAGGCTCTTCTTTCTTCAATATGATAGCCCTTACTTGATGCATATTGACATACCGTTTCCAAAGTATTAGCTGATGAGGGAGCGTGTCTACCAGCTTTATCAATTCCCTGATCTTGTTTTGATACGCTACATGATCCAAGCGAGACAAAATAATATACTCATGAAGTGACCTAATCGTTTGCGCTACAGCATACATATTAAGTCCCATTTTTTGCCAGTAGAACCAATCTTGGATATCAATTTTTCGGAACGATTTAGGATAATTGTGAAGCCAAGAATTTTCCATAATGATGGAAATAGAGTGCTCATAATTAAGACGATTATCGATGCGCTCAACTAGCACATTGAATCCTCTTTTATTGCTTTTTAATTCATTCGCTACTAAAACTCTTTTTAGAAATGTTTTCTCTTTGGAAAAAATCTGCCATTTAATCCAACTAAATGGATTCTTTCTGGCACGATTGGCCGATTGAAGTACTTCCTGAAATCTTCCTAAATTTTCGGACTTGACAGAAGTTTCTAAGCCCGCTCCTCTGAAGCACGACATCAAGGTTCGCTCCGTTTGTGTAAGCCAATTGATATCCTTGGTAGGTTTATCCTCATGCAATTGCTTAAACACCTTGAAAACAACCTTTTCTTCTAGTCCAATTTTAAGTTCTTCTAATTCTGCATTTTTGGTAGAGAAATAATCTGCTGTTTCAAAGGCAATGGGACGTGAACAAAATGAATTTGATTGTTGAATAAGTGACTCATTGAAAGCTGGAACTTCCTTCAGCACTTTTAAGATTTCCGTAATATCCTTCGTTTCAAAATTGGCAAACGAAGGTCCTTTTGCCCAAAAATGAGTTCGTTTTTCAAACTTGTCGGAATAATTTAGATAACTTTTAAATCTTCTTTCTACAGCGTCTATGGTATTGAAATGAAATGACCTATACTCCAGATTCATACTGAAATTGGGTTCATCAGGGCTACTCGTTAGATAGAGCTCCTTCGCTGATTTTCCACATTCACTTTCATCAAAAAGGGCCTCCCTAAACTCCTGAAGTTCTTCTACCAGTTGATCGATTCGCCTACTTGCTTGGATGAAATTTCGTTCTAATTGAATGGCATCAAGGCTATTGTTTTTCTTTTCATAGACCTGTACCTGCTCTATTTGATGATCAATCTGCTCATAGATAGGCTTTCTGTCATTTTTGAAATCATGCACTAAAGCAACAAAATCATGCATTTCCTTTTCTTTCAATCGTGCGTAGACAACATCCAATGCGGCCCTTTTCTGACAAACCAAAAGGACATTCTTTCCTCGAGCAGTAAAATCACAAATCAGATTACTAATCAATTGAGATTTTCCTGTACCTGGTGGCCCTTGCACTACGATGGAGTTTCCCTTCTTTATTTCCTTTAGCGCATGCTCTTGATAAGCATCTAGTGGAAATGGAGTAAATGTATTTTCTTCATTTACTCGATCGAATAATGCAAGTTGATTTTCATTCTCCAACTGAGCTCTGTTGAAGAAAAATTCTTCCAGATCTTCCTCTTTACTATCCTCTAAAAGCTTTACATAGTCAGGGACTAAATAAGAGCCCGCTTGAGGAAATATACCTAAGACAGCTTCGGGAAACATTTTGAGCACCCCTGTCTTTTCTTGGGATTCAAACTGGCTCTTATTGTATTCCGCAAAAGACTTTAGCTCATCGGTGAAGTTCTCTTGATTGAAGTGTAATTCTACTCCACTATTTTTCAGAAGTTCATACAATTGGGTCCGAAAAACGATACTGTCTTTATCGTAATCATCAATAACCGTTTCAACTAGATCTTCATCTAAAGGAATCCCGTTATAATAGGAATAGGCTAGCAAAAATGTTTTATTCAAGGTCACATTCACATCCTGTCTTCTTACCAAATACCATTCATTTCCATCTCTCTCTAACGCTACAGGAAAGAAAAGCAACGGGCACCTCACCAAAGTATCATCAGAGAATTTTCCCTTTATAAAAGGCCATCCAACATACAAATCTTTTGCCCCTCGCTCCTCAAAAATGAATTTTTCAATCCGTTGAATTTTCTTTAGTCGTTTGCTCAATTCATTTGCATACTTACTTCTGCTATCTACCTCGCTACACAAAAGAATTTTCTTTTTACCTTCTAGCAGACTTTTGACAATAGAAAAGCTGGGTTCATTTTCAGCAAAGTCAAAATCATGAATATCTATGAATTGCTCCTTTAAAAGTCTGAGCAAAAACAAAGATCGATTTGTCCCTGACAAGTTACTTAGGCGTCTTAAATAAGATTTGAGGATTTTTTGCATAGAGACTTATTCCAAATATGGCTTTAATCTTAGGAATACATTCTCATCGATCGTCTTTATTTTCATTAGATCTTCCAATTGCTCAAAATCGCCATGTGCTTTTCTGTAATTCAAGATGATTTTCGCCATATCATAAGAAATGTATGGATGCTTCGCTAAAACTTTCAGAGAGTCAGAATTGATTGGAATCTTTTGGACTCCCGATTGAATGGAAAATTGACCTAGAAGCTTCTCTATTACTTCATCCTCTAGCCCATATACTTCGGATAATTGCGTTTTTTCAGAGAAGCCACCCAATAGGTCTCTGTACTTTACAATTCTTTCAGAAAAAGAAGGGCCAATCCCTTTTACCTTTTGAAGGTCTTCAGCTGTTGCTTTATTCAAATCAAGAACAACAACTGGCTTAACCTCCGCTATCTCTTTTTTGCGCTCTTCAAAAGATTTCTTTGGTGTGCTACTTTTTACTTTTTTAGTATATTTTTTTGTTGGTTGATATACACTCTTATCAAACTCCACTTTCTCTTCTTTTAGTTCGTAAGCAGCCTCTACCTCTTTAATCCATTCCTCTAACTCTTCTGGATTTTCTACGACTGAAGAATACTCATTTTTCATTTTCCAAATGACCACTCTACTAGCAGCCAAGGCAGAAAAAATGATGAGAATCAGCACTAAAGTTCCCTTGGCTTCTGTCTTGGAAAAGCCAAGTGCTCGAGAGATCGCTTTGAGGATGAACTTAAACACTATTTAAAATGATTATAAATAAGATAAGTCTGATTTTTATCACAACCAAGATACACAATGACAGTTATTTTTGCGTCCCGTAATTGATTTTGAGATGGAAGGATTTAAAGTTTTAGGATTATCGTACAGAAACACACCCATCGGTGTGCGTGAGATGGTAGCTTTTAATGAGGAAGAATCAAGAGAATTTCTTTTGAAATTAAAAGATCTATTCTCAATTGAGGAAGCTCTACTTATTTCTACCTGCAACAGAACTGAGGTTTACTACTCATCTAAAGAAAGTCTTGATGTAGAAATCTTAAAGCTGATAGCCATCACAAAAGGAATATCACAGTCAACAATAGCAGCTCATTTCAAGCATTTCGTAGGATCAGAAGCAGTGAGACATTTATTTGAAGTGTCATTAGGAATGGACTCTCAAGTGCTAGGAGATATTCAAATCTCCAATCAGGTAAAAAAAGCGTATCAGCAAAGTGCTGACCTTAGTCTTGCAGGCCCATTCATTCATCGCCTTTTACATACCATCTTTTTTGCCAATAAGCGAGTAGTTCAAGAAACTAGATTGCAAGACGGGACTGCTTCAGTTGCTTCAGTTGCTGTAGGATTGATTGATGGTTTTATCAATAATATTTCTGAGCCTCGAATAGCTCTAATCGGATTAGGTGAAATCGGTCAAAATGTATTGGAAAATTTAGGACAAACAGAAGCAAGCATTTGTCTAGTGAACAGAACCAAAGCAAAGGCCGAGAAATTAGCGAAAAACAATAACCTTCAAGTTGCTGATTACACCAATTTAGAAAAGGTAGTTCAAGACAGTGATGTAATCATATCAGCTATCACAGCTGAAAATCCAATCATCAAGAAAACGCAATTTAACCAAGCAGTCAATCACAAACTCGTAATTGATCTCTCTGTGCCTAGGAGTGTAGAATTGGATATTGAAAAGGTTCCAGGTGTGTCTCTCTATAATGTTGATCAGCTTACTGAAAAAACCTTGAAGGCGAGAAAAGTAAGAGAAAAAGCTCTTCCTGAAGCACATAAAATCGTTAATGAGTCTATTTTGGGATTTGAAAATTGGAGGAATGAAATGGAAGTTTCTCCTACTATTCAAAAATTAAAGAGTGCGCTAGATACTATAAGAAGAGAAGAACTTGCGCGTCACACGAAGATCAGTGATAAGGAACGTGAGCTTTTGGATATTGTAACAAAAAGTATGATCCAGAAAGTAATTAAGTTACCAGTCCTACAACTAAAGGCAGCTTGTAAGCGAGGTGAAGCAGAAACGCTAGTCGGCGTACTAAATGATCTATTTAACCTTGAAGAACAAGAAGCTGAAAAGAAATAACACTTCTATCTTTGCTCGCTAATGCGTAGCACGACTTTCATATTTTTATTATTTACTTGCTTAGGAGCATATTCCGAAGAATTCACCGTTTTTGAAAAAGAGGGTTATTTCGGGATAAAAGATGCTACCGGTCAAGTGACCGTACCTGCTGTATATGAAAAGCTAGGCTGGTCTTCTGGTAGCAATGATGTTTTTGATGGTGTCATAGGGTATAAAAGAGGAAGTAAATGGGGCCTAATCACTGTTAGAAATAAATTCCTTACGGAACAAAAATTTTACTCACTCGAGCCATTTAGCGAAGGATATATAAAAGGATCCATTAAGGGTAAATTTAGTAATCATCTGTTCTATGGATTGCTGGACATCAAAGGAAAGACGATCGTCAGTTTTAATTATTTTGAGCTAGATCAGTTCAATGATTTTCTTTTAGCAAGTAGCTTTTCTAATGGGAAGCAGTCTTTTGGAATCATTTCCATGGAGAATGACATCTTGATTCCCTTAGAATATCAAAAAATAACATCAGAAAAAAACTTTCATTTTGCTTATACATTTAATCATACCATAGATGTTTATCACAATCAATCATTGGTGCAATCTTCCTTAGATTCTGTGCGATTTAACAATGGTATAATAGGGCATAGAGCAGGATATGCTGGACACATAAGTATTGATGGTTCTATCACTCAAAACTTCAATTTTAAAACCATCAAATTCGAAAATGGAAGCTCAAAAGGCATACATTTCCCGACATGGCAAGTCTATCAAAATCAGGAACTTCAATTTGAGCAACAATGTGACTCCATTCAAAAGACAGAAAATAAAATCTGGATTTCCTACTTAAATGGCGCACAGCATCTTGTCCTACCAAATGCAGATTCATTCGATTCCAAAGACTATCTAATCAAAAAAATTGAGCACGATTTTGCTATCGTTCAGCACTCTAAAACCAGAAAATTTTCAATCCTAAATGTCGAGGGTAAATTTTTAATATCTGGATATGACTCTATCGCTTTTAGCGAAACTCATTTTCTTGGTTTGAAGAACAATAAGTGGGATATTTTTAATTCCTCAGGGACTAAACTTCACAGAATTTCCTTTAGCAAGGTATTACCTGGTCCTAAGAATTTCTTCATCGTAGTGAAGAACGATCATTGGGGAGTTGTTGACTTCAATGGAGATAATTTTATCATATTTAAATACGACTCAATCATTCATAAATCAAATCACTATGAAGTAAAGTATCTAAATAAATGGGGTGCTATGGATATTTATGGCAATTGGATGGTAGAACCTGAATTTAACGACATTCAATCCTTTGGAGAAGTGATTATTGCACGAAGAGGACTCGGTTATTCTATCTTTTACAATAATCAATTCAAACTCAAAACTACCTATCAACCTGTTCACTATTTCAATGAACATGTAGTGATCCAAAATGATAGCTGTAAACTAGGTCTACTCAATCAATATGGAGAAATGATTATTGAGCCAGGTTATGACGCAATAGAAGCACATGATGAATTCTTTGAGCTAAAAAAGGAGGCTTTTTCTAAGCTTGTGACGCAGGGTGGAAAACCAATAATTAATGAAGAGGATGGAGTGGAAGACATTGGCCATTTTTCTGAGTCATATTTTTCTATTAAAAAAAATGGAAGATGGGGGTTTATTGACCAAACTGGGAAGCTAAGGATATCAAATAGATATGATAGCGTCCATATCTTCCATGAGGATTTAGCTGCAATAAAGCTTAGAAACAAATGGGGTTTTATTGATAAAGATGAGAAGCTTGTCATCCAACCTTACTATGATCAAATTTCGTCTTTCAAAAATGAACTAGCTATAGTTACTTCAAATAATCTTTCAGGGTTAATCAATAAGAATGGAGAAGTTTTAGTCGAGCTGTCATTCAAAACAATAGAAAGACTTTGGAATGATAACTATAAAATAAAGGATCAATCTGATCGATATGGATTGGTAAGCGCATCTGGGAAATTTATTATAGACCTTTATATGAATTTCTTGAGGATACACAGCAAGGAGTTGTTATTATGCAAAATGGGAATTGGGGTGTAATTGATTATTTGGGGAATCAAATTTTTAAATTGAAGTACTCCCAGATACAAATGATCGAAAATTTTACGCTTCTTAAAATATAATTCTTTGAATTTAGGTTACTTTTAATATCCGACCACTCTGCCAATGGATATTAAAGTTCTACTTGAGTCAATTAATCAAAACATCAGTGAGGGCATTTTTCGAAGTAATGAAAAAGGCCTGGTGTATGTAAATAGAGCTTTCGTGAAGATGTTCGGTTACAAGAATGAAGAAGAAGTCTTAGACACCACCCCTT
>CAYGTD010000197.1:0-7204 GCA_964352725.1 uncultured Roseivirgaceae bacterium | reverse complement strand
ACCTCTGGTTTTCCTGATGGTAATACTAACCAAGGAATCAGATTTTGGACTTTGAAGGTAAAACGGAATCTTAGTTTTTTGAAACGGTCTGTTTTCTCCCTGAAAAGTTGTGTGGAAGCCAGACCAAATGTTGCCTGGAGCATTTATAAATAGACCTTTGACTTGCACTGCATCATTCATAGGTAAAGCTGTGAGTGATTGTTTTAATCGAGATCCTGCTGCTTCTCTTAACGATTTTAAATCATCCACTATCCAAATAGAACGACCAAAGGTTCCAACAATTAACGCTGACTCTCTTTTTTGAATAGCTAGATCCATGGTAGATACGGAAGGGAATCCATTCTTAAATGCTCTCCAGTTTTTACCTTGATCTAAACTGATCCACAGACCATTTTCTGTTCCCAGAAATACAAGGTTGGGCTCAACAGGGTCTTGAATAAAGCTAAGTGAATAGCCGTAAACCTCTCCACTTATCATGGATTCCCAGCTCTTTCCATAATCGGTCGTTCGGAAAAGGTAGGGACGATAGTCACCTTGTCTATAATTATTTACCACTACCCACGCAATACTTGGATCATATTGGGAGGAGTGAATTCTTGCAATCCAACTATTTTCAGGCAATCCTTTTATATTTTTTTTTAAGTTATTCCAAGAGACACCACCATCTTTGGTCAACTGAATGTTTCCATCATCTGTTCCTACCCATAAGACCTTTGGATCAATAGGGCTAGGAGATATAGCAAGAATACTATTGTAAAATTCTGCACCTGATGCGTCGAGTGTGAGCCCTCCATAGTCGCGTTTTTGTTTAAGAGGATTGTTATTTGTTAGATCTGGAGAGATGATTTTCCACGTCGATCCTTTATCCAAACTTTTATGTACAAATTGGCTACCGTAATAGACTGCTTTTGGGTTATGAGGATCTTGTGCAAAACCGGCGTTCCAATTGAAGCGTAATCGTGGTAGATCATTAGGTTGAGGTGGTTCAATACTGGAATAATAGCCACCCGTTTTATCATACCGATACAAGTTTCCATTTTGGGAAGTACCATAACCAAAATTGGCATCTTCAGTATCGGGTGAAATGTAAAAGCCATCGCCTCCGACTAAATATTGCCAATAAAGTGTTCTGATACCACCACGTCTCCACACATAACCGGGACCATACCAATTTCCATTGTCTTGCAAGCCTCCATATACATTATAGGGTAGTTCTTCATCTACATTGATGTGGTAAAATTGACCGACAGGAATACTTTCAGGAAAAAACCAGCTCTTCCCTTTATCACGTGTTATGCCAATACCTCCATCACCACCTATTATGTAGAAATCGGGATCAGTTGGGGACATCCAAAAAGCATGAAAGTCAGCATGAATTCCTTTTGTCTCATCGGCTGGAATTTGAGGAGTGGGGTCAAATGATTCACCCCCGTCATAACTGACCGAAAGTGGTTGGTAGATGTTATAAAGTCGGTTTGGATCTTTAGAGTCTACCGCTAACTCTTGGAAGTAAAATGGGCGGTTATTAGTGAACCTAGGGTTATCATTGATCATTTCCCATGATACGCCTCCATCATCACTGCGATACAAGGCATTCTTTTTTGCTTCTATTTTTGCATACACCCGATCTGGATTGCTTTCCGCAATTGCTAAACCTATTCTTCCTAAATCCCCTTCTGGTAGCCCATTATTGGTATCTAGCTGTGTCCAAGAATCACCGCCATCATACGTGACAAATAGACCAGACCCTGATCCTCCCGAAGTGAAACTAAATGGGGTTCTTCGGTGGTCATATAGCGCAACAAAAATTTTATTAGGATTGGATGGGTCCATAATCATATCGGCAACTCCTGATTGATTATTGGTGAATAAAATTTTATCCCAAGTTTTACCTCCATTAGCGGTTCGATAGAGCCCCCGATCAGTGCTAGGAGTAAATGGATCACCCAAAGCCCCTACATAAACTACATCAGGTTTTGTCGGGTGAGTAATGATACGATGGATCGTCTTGGTTTTTTCTAGTCCAAGATGCTTCCACGTATTTCCTCCATCCAAACTTTTGAAAATACCCATTCCCAGATTCATTGAATTTCTGGGATTGCCTTCTCCAGTACCTACCCAAACAACATCAGGATTGTCCTGTTGTATGGCAATTGCCCCAATATTTACCGTTGGGTTACTATCAAAAATACTTGTCCATCGAGTACCTCCGTTTTCTGATTTCCAAACACCTCCACTTGCCGCTCCAACGTACATGATTTTTTGATTCGACTCTACCACATCAATGGCAGTAATTCTTCCACTCATATTGGCAGGTCCAACATTTCTTATTTTTAAATGTTGAAATAACTCAGGATCATATACTTGAGATTGGAGTTGTGTTGAAACAAGAGCTAAGTAAATGATTAGAGTAAAATTTTTATGTTTCATTATTTTTTAATTCTTGCTTCCGCTTCTATTTCTACCAAATAGCCTTCTCCGACCAATTTAGCTTCCACTAGTGTATTTGCTGGTTGGATATCCTTAAATCGCTCACCATGAGCGCGTGCCACAGGCTCCCAATCATTCACATCATTGACAAAAATGCGTGTTCTGTCTACGTCTTCTAAAGTGCCACCGAGCGAAATGATCGCTCCTTCAATCTTATCAATTATAAAATGAGCTTGGGCTTTTGGATCGGATCCGCCAATCATCTTTTCGCCATGTGTGGATGTCGTCCCAGATACTAGTATTCTGTCACCAGAGCGTACTGCTCTAGAGTACCCAGCCATTCCTTCCCAATATGTACCGCTAACTACCTTTTCACTACCATCAGATCTTGTGGTTACCGAATATGGTTTAGGAAAATTTTTAACATGATGGCTTAGATCTCCAGATGCAGTTAGAAATGGAGGTTTGCGATATTCATCTCCGCAATCACCATGTATTGCGTCAAAGGTTTTTAGCTCATTTTGAATTTCAACTCTTTCTTTTGGTTCAAGTTCAAAATCAAAAAGTTTTAAATTTTCTTTGATATGCTCACTTTTTCCAAGCCGTGCTCCTAGGATCACTCCAGCGACATGTGGTTGATCCATAATGTATTTAGAAGCAATATTCGCAACGGATACTTTATGATGATCTGCAATACTTTTTAACACGCTTAATAGCTTTTGAAAACTTGACCAGCTACAAGATTGATCTAGGAATCGTTTATACTTCATTTGAGACCAAGTCTCAAGTTTGTCCTGATCAGGCTCTGATTGCCCTAACCAGCGATCACTTAAAAAACCGCCAGCGATTGTTCCAAAGGCCAATAGCTTAATATTGTATTGTTCACATACGGTTTTCATTTCCCCACTCGCACGCTGATCTAAGAGCGAATAGCAAACTTGATTTGTTACAAGGTCGATTCCACTACTAGCTGCAATTCTTAGGTGAGCAGAATCGAAATTGGTGACTCCAAGATGCTTTATGAGTCCCTCTTTTTTTAATTTCTGAAGTTCGAAAAGAGTATCTAACCAAGCAGGATCAGGGTAATTCCATGCATGATACTGCATCAAATCAATACTTTCTGACTGTAGACGTTTGAGAGCTGTTTCTACGGCTTTTCTTATTTCAGAGGCACTCACTTTCCCTGGCTCTGGAACCCATTTTGTGAGTAATTGAACATCTTTTTTGCTGGTTCTTTTGAATGTTCCTGCTATGATCTCTGCAGAACCATAGTGATCTGCCATGTCAAAAGTGTTAAATCCTGCTTCAACATAGGGTGTCATTGCAGCGGCAGTTGAGTTTGGGTCAAGTGTTTTACCATCTCGTTCCATATCTGCAATTTGCCAGAGACCTGTCAGTACTCTTGAAATGGAAAAACCCGACGCGATTTCACAATGTTTTTTTGTTTTCATTCTGATGGTAATTTGCTGAATAGTTCTTTGATGTTAGTGCCTTCTTTTTTCAAGTAGCGAATTTTAGCGAGAAAAATTATTGAGCCCAGAAGCATGACAATAATCCAAATGGGTGTGGAATGAAAATACCAAGCATCTACCTCAGCATTGATGTCTTTCCACACATGAATTGTTAAAAATCCGATTAAAAAAAATGTTCCTAAATACCCAATTGCTCTACGTATTGCTATTGATTTAAACATGCTTATCTGCTCTGAAAGCTTCGAATTGACTGATGGAATAGTAATGAGTGTAACACAGATTAGTAGGAAATTAACCATCATGGAAGTAACCATGATGTCAATACCTAAAAAGAAATCTCCGGCGAAATGACTACCAAGTACTCCAATACTAGCCATTACTCCACTTAAGTATAAAGCATTGTAAGGTGTTTGATTTTTATCGTGAATTTTAGCTATTTGCTTAGGAAAAATACCATCTTCAGCCCAAGCAAACATGAGTCGAGAAACTGATAATAGCATGGCTGGTAGGTCATTAATTAGAGCAATAGCGGCTCCTACTAAAATGGCAATAGCAAGTCCAGATGGTAGAACATAACTCATTAAACCAGGAGCCGAAATGTCTTTCATTAGAGATTCCTCAGCGACAAAACTCCAAGGAACGGTGTGATATACTGAAGCTGTAAAAAGAAAGTAAAACCCTCCAACTATTAAAATGGCAAGACCAATCGCCATTGGTAAAGATCGAGCTGGGTTTTTGGCTTCACCACCAGCTTGTGCAATAGCGTCAAAACCAATGAAACTAGAGAAGAGCAATGCTGCTGCTGAAAGAAAATGATTCCACTCAAAAAGTACATCATTCTTTATAGTAAAGGTTCGCTGTTCACTAGCCAATAGCTCTTTAGTAAAATCATTTTGATCAAATAAGAACCCCGCTACGATTACAATGCCTCCTAATATGAACATGATGAACATTAAAGGAATGACGGTGCGCTCATAATACTTGCCCCCTTTTATATTTATGTAGATAAAAGACCAAATTAAAAGTAGTGATAGGCTAATTCGAACCCACCCTATTTCTAAGGAGATTGCTAAGTTTTCCCATTCCAATTCTATACAAATGTCTCGCAGAAAGGGAACGATTACATAAGCTATGACACCAATTACGATGGATAAACCAAACCACTGTGAAAAGCTCGCTATGAAACCAAGATAAGGATTAAGTCCACGACTTGCATAAATATAGCTGCCTCCAGCTCTAGGCATTGCTGATGAGAGGCATCCATAAGCAAGTGCTGCTAATAGAGCGGGTATTGCGGCAAAAAGAAATGCATATAAAACATATGGTCCGATACCAGGCACACTCCTATGAATCATAAATGGGACTACATTGATAGATGCTCCTAGCATAGAGCAAATACCTGTAGCCGTCAATGAAAGTATACCAAGCCGGCGCGCAAGATGATTAGTCTGATTATTCAATGATCTTTTTTAAATCATTATTGGTTCCAGTCATCTCCCAGTGGCTCAAAGAAATAGGAATACAGCCCAAAGAATTTAGTTGATCAAAAAAGTCTTTCAATACGAAAGGCTCATTACTCAACTCCATAACTCGTGCATAGTCCATCATGGCATTTTCTAGTAAATATTTTCCAGTAATATAACTGGTGCCATATCCTGGTTGTCTTAAGTAGAGATGCTGTTCAAAAATTAGTAAATCCGGCTCAGTCTTCATCCAACCTCTTGGGGTATATTCAGAGTGGATGCTACCAGCTTCTTCCATAGTCATTTCATTAGCATGTGCATATAGAGAACCGAGTCCTCTAGCAGCACGCTGAGCAATCATAATGTAGACTATTTCCCTAACTCTTGGATTATCGTCATAAAGGCCAGCATCCATAAACATTTCCTCAACAGCTGTTGCAGTTCCCTCGTTTCTAGAATCAAAAATATTATACAAAAGAGGTCCCTTCCTAATTGGACTAGAGTGTGGCTCATTATCCATTCTAGCCAATTCAAACCAATGATAAAAGTGGGAGTAGAGCGGACGCTGATCAAAATGTGCAGTAATCCAGAAAAAGTTACGAGTTTCTTCTGGGACAAATCCTCCCAGATGTTCTCTCAAAGCAGGCTCGAAATATTCTTTAACTGAAACAATATCATCCTCCTCCAAAAAGTTGAGTAGACTCTGGGCTGATTTTTCTGCCAATTCATCATATGCTTCAGGGGAGTCAGCAGCTATTAACTGAGGTAACTTCCTATTTCGATGTTCTTCAAGTTTGAGAGAAGACCAAGCTCTTGCTAGTTCTCTTTTCAGTACCATCACCTCATCTTCCCAGGTAAGTGGTACTAAATGTACATTTTGTAGATACCAAGTATAATTTTCTTTACCTATTCCAGATGGACCAGTTTTTTGATCAGCCTCTTGATCCAACCACTCAACAAAGTTATCGGTAGAGACGACCGCCTTTTGAATTGCTTCTAGAACTTGATCTTCATTATTGAGTTCAGAGAGTTTAGCTAGTTCCTTTAATGTTGCACTTTGCGATTGTAAATTTCGAATCCCTGTAATCCATAAATCACGCGCATTTCCTACAAGGTTAGTTTTAGCTTGCTCATTAAGTGGGGGTATAACACTTAAATCTGAAAGCATTTTTTTTCTAGAATCATCATTCAATGGAAACTCATATTGCCAAAGCTCAGTAGTCATATGATGCGTAGGTCCTTCATGAGCTGGTACATCACTTCTATATGTCCAAATGGATTGATAGAAAGCAGGGTCTCTTTCCCATGGTTTTAAAATTCTATCATTGAAATCGTATCCATTCATCTCCGCCCATATGATCATCCAATCAACCTTTTGGTCAATCGCCCAGCCAGCAGTATCCATTGATGTTAACTTGATTTGAAGTTCGTTGAATAATGGTCTGCGCTTAAGAAATGTGGAGGAAGTATAATCGGGCGCTCCATTAAGTATTGGAGGTTTTTCAAAAGATCGCCATTCCTGGAAGAGAGCTACTAAGTCGTCATAATCAGCGGCAGTTTTTTTTACTGGTTCATTTTTAGTGTTGTCACAACTCCAAAGAATCAATAAACAAAGAATAAAAAGAGTAGATTTTAAGTGCTTCATAAGGTTGGGTTTAACGAATTCGAAAGATAAAGGAGTTTACCCTTTTTTTCTTTCCGTTCGTGTATTATGCATGCCTTTCAAATCAATTCTGAGGTGGGGAAATTGCAAATAGATGTGTTATTTTCAGCTCATATCTTATATAAATAGAATGCAAGACCTATTCTTATTCCAGATTCCAAAAGTCTTTGTGGATT
>CAYGTD010000196.1:4031-7231 GCA_964352725.1 uncultured Roseivirgaceae bacterium | reverse complement strand
TGACAATAGCCAATACAGGTCTGTGTATTATTCTGCTAAAAAACATTATTTCTTCGTTTTTGGATGGATTGAATTACTCTGCGTGGAGCTGTAGTTTTGAAATCGCCGTTTGTGGATCTACAAATTCAATATTTACTGAGTCGCTATCTCTCACCTTTCTCAGACCTTCTAGAATGATTCTATCAGTTTCTTTCAACCCAGTTCTCACTGCATAAAGATGTGGTAATTCAGCTCCAGTAGTAATTTCTCTTGATCTTACAATATTATCCTTGTCCACTACAAAGACATATTTTTTATCCAAAATTTCAAAAGTGGTCTTCTGAGGTATTAGCAATGCATCTTTTAATGGCGCTTGTACTAGAATATTTCCAGTTTCGCCATGGCGCAAAAGCCCTTTTTTATTGGGAAAAGTTGCTCTAAAGGCGATGTTTCCTGTTTCATTATTAAAGTCTGCTTCTATTGTGTTGACTTCTCCCTCATTTTCGAAGAGCTTATTATTAGCCATCATCAGTTTTACGATTAAGGGACTCTTATTATCAGTACTTAGCTGAATCTTATAGTCTAAATATTCTGCTTCAGGCACATTGAAATAAACCCACATTTCATGATTATCTGAAAGAGTGCTTAACAATTCTCCTTCCTCGATTAGACTACCTAGTCTTACTCTAAATTGATCGATGATACCATCGAATGGCGCACGAATTTGCGTAAAATCTAAATGCACCTGAGCCAATGCTAATTCTGCTTTTGCTTTATCAAGTTTGGCTTCTGCCAGTGCTAACTCATTGGGAGCAACCACATTGCTTTCTGCCAACTTCTTGGTATTTTGATACTCTATTTCTGCATAGTGCTTTTCAGCTTCTGCTTTTTGCAACTCAGCTTGGTATAGCTTAGGCATAATTTGAAACATCAATTGTCCTTTTTTCACGAACTGCCCTTCGTCCACAAAAATTTTCTCTAAGTATCCTCTTTCTAAAGCACGAAGCTCAATATGTTGTATTGAGTGGATTTGGCTTACATAACTTTTAGTTACGGAGGTGTCCATTTTTATAGGACTTGTTACCAAAAAAGTAGGCGATGATTCTTTGTGCTCTGTATGTGATTGACAGCCAGATAGATACAATAAACCTATCAAGCTAATAAGTATGATATTCTTCATTATTGTTTGCTTTTTAAAAGCGTTAAATATGTTTTGAAAATAGAGGAGGTGCATTGAATACACCATGTGATAGCAGCGGAAGCACTTATTTTTTGATAGTTGAGTAGAGCAAAAATTACAATAAGTCATGTTGTGACTATTGAATTTTTATTCTAAAAAAACTAATAATTTAATTATTGGGAATAAGTAGACTTCCTAGCGGATGTACTATTAACAATGGATTTTCAATTGTCCAAAAATGATGAAGAGCTTTTTTGGTAAGAGTGTTGAGGGAATACAAGTGGAAGAACTTGTCTTTAGGAATCCAGAAAATAATTCTAGATGAAAAGAACAGGGCACTTCAGAGTAAGAGTCCCACCCGTCGAACTTTTCTTTAAGTTCTTTTTCACTATTCTCAGCATCTTTCTCAAACTGTTCGGAGATTTCTACCCCTTCTTTTTCAGTCAGATACTGACCCCACACCGAAGACGATGTGGTGATTATTAGCATTAAAGCTAAAAATATGTGTAAGTTCTTTTTCAATTAGTTGAAATCCGATACGAATGTATACGGTATTTCCGAATAAAAGTAACCGATTAAAAAAAATATTTGCATGAATATTAACACATTTAATCATTCAATAAATTGAAAATTCGTTCGATAGTGAGTTCATTAAAATGATTTAGACGTGCTTCATTTCTGATTGTATTCGTTGCACTTAATGCATCAGATCAGAAGAGAATTAAGCATCCTTGGCATCTTTCAAGATATTGAAGAAGGGGGACGTAGATCAATTAACTATTTAAAAAAACAGTTAACTGTTTAATGTGAAGATGGGGAAAATTTTAGATTGAACAGTTAAGTAGAGCTAGTTCAACTTTTTCTTAGTTTGATTTCAAGCAAGAAGAAGCTGAACTAGCTTTTGTTTACGCAGCGTTTGAATTGGCGATCGATTCAATATTAATCTGAGAATTAATAGAGAAGTTGCCTCCTTCAATCATTTGTAAAATCTGTTTTTTGGTTTCTTTCAATTCCTCTATTCTATTAACCGAATCATTATTTTTTGTGCCAAATCGAATTTCATGGCTAAATATACGATTGTTGTGAAATTGAATTTTGCTGTCTATCAGACAAAGAAGAATCTCTTTTGCTTCTTCTGAATCAAAAATACCGTCAATAAGATTGAATTGTTGCTGTTTCATATCTGGATTAAATTTCTTTAATACAAAAATGAGGAATCTTAATCATATATTTTTATTTATACTTTTAATGAATGGCATAAAAAAAAATTATATATAGTTATAACCTTGATAATAGGATCATTTATTTATTGTACCGATAGACTTTCATAAGGGCGTCATTTGAGTTTCCGGAGACATTTAAGTCTTTTATCAGTCCATCTTTTAAACTGTATACCCAGCCATGTACGTGAGGAAATTCTCCATTTTTCCATTCTTCTTGTATAAATGAAATTTTCATCAAATCGTGAACTTGTTCAACCACATTTAACTCTACAAAACGGTCAAATCTCTCTTTCTCATCTGTGATGGAATCAAGTTCTTTTTCATGCATTCTGTAAACATCTTTAATATGGAGCAACCAGTTATTTAAGAAACCAAAATCTTCATTACTCATGGCAGCCTTAACGCCACCACATCCATAATGACCGCATACGATTATATGTTTTACTTTCAGCACCTTTACCGCGTAGTGCACTACACTTAATAAGTTAGTATCTGTATGCACTACCATATTTGCAATGTTTCGCTGTACGAATATGGATCCAGGCATAGCATTAGTAATTTGGGTTGCTGGGACTCTACTATCAGAGCATCCAATCCATAAAAATTGAGGAGCTTGTCCTTGTGAAAGCTTATCAAAAAATTCTGGATCAACTTTCAATGTGTTTTTAACCCACTCAGCATTACCCCTTAATAAATCATTTATTTTCTCCGCCATATTCAACAATCAATTTTATTTATTCAATTCAGCATTCAAAGTATGGCGAAAACAGACCATTTGCAAATACAAAAGCATTATTGAAAAAAATCATTGAAAAAAA
>CAYGTD010000196.1:0-4021 GCA_964352725.1 uncultured Roseivirgaceae bacterium | reverse complement strand
AAATTTACTGATTGTAGTATTTGGTTCGTTACTTAGCTATAAAATTTCAGGTTGAATTTAGGATATAATATGTGTAAGTATTTTTTCAAATTAGACGAAATATATACTGAAGGTATAAGGTACTCCTGAATAAAAGTGACCTATTTAACAAAATATAATTGTTAGGAGATATACGGCACTATGATTATTTGATCTACTGTTAATTGGTCGAATAAGTTTATTCATTAAGCGATTAAGTAGTTTATCACCAATATTAAGTAGTTTTTTTTTCACGATATTTACTGGATACCTGTGTCAACTTAATATGAACGAACGAGCCGCCAAGTCAATGATTCAAATCTTTGTTGACGATTATCAGATTCCCCAATCTAGACTTATAACTCATAAGTGCATAGTAGCAACTGTAACACTAATTACAATAATACTGGTTATTGAAATAGCTGTGGACTTAATGGCAACATCTATAAGTCTAATTCTTCCGGCACTCGTTTCTAATCTCCTCTTACTACTCTATTCGATTAGAAATAAAGAAGCAAAAAACCTTGGTGTCATTCAAGTGTTTATTTTCTGGGTAATTATAGTGGCTCATTTGGTTATTAACATTTCGTATTTTCACGTGATGATCTATTGGATGCCTTTTATTCCTATGCAGGCATTAATAACTAAAGGAATTGGAGCTGCCAAATTTTGGCTTCTTGTTACTATTCTGACTATAGTAGCGGGGGGTATTTATGGAAACTATACTATTGGCAGTTCTTATCAAATTAATTCTGGATTTCTTGAATTTGGAAGTGCTGGCTTAATATTTCTTCTTTGTGTTTTTGCAGCTTTCTATATTCTCTATTCTCTTTTAGGTGATGCCTATGGTCAGGCAAAAGGGAAAAGCTCTGAAATAGAGCGACTGAATACAGTACTATCTCAAATCAATGATACACTTGAAGATAGAGTGATAAAAAGGACAAAAGATATTCAAGATCAGAAGCAGAAACTGGAAAAAATCGCATTCATGAATTCTCATATGGTTAGATCTTCTTTGAGCAGAATAGTAGGTGCTGTAGAAGTGATGAATATAGATAAAAGCCTACAAGAAGATATGATCAAGGTGATAGTCAACTCATCAAAAGAGATGGATGGGGCCGTGAGAGATATGGGAGATGCTTTGTCTTAGTTGATAGTAAATTGAATTGTTGACTATCTTACTATTGAAGTTTCAATCACTTCGATTTCCAATCAACTTACAAAAGTGATCCTCTATTTTGTTAAGGATTCTGCTTTTTAGATCTTCTGCATCTTTCGCTACAGAATTTCACCTCTTCCCAGTCTTTTCTCCATTTTTTCCTCCAAGAAAATGAGAGCCCACAAGTAGCACATATTTTCGTTGGCAAATCTCCTTTTTTCACTTAAGAGTTTTTTTACACTTTTTCCAATAAGAAAAAAATGATCCATAATAACCTTTTACATCAAATATCCAATCACGAGGATCTTCTTCTCCTTTGTAATGTGTGGACAAAGGATGTTCTTTGAACTTTATGCTTTCCAATCCATACTTTGTTATCAACTCATCAAACTCGCCCACATACACTTGAATATCTGGAATGTTTTTAGCCAGATCTAACGTAAAATCGATTGTTTTTTGAGATACTGGGTATTTTGAAAAGTGAGATGGCTCAAGCAGTAAAATTCGATTGGCTTCTATGTCTTGGTGCCAATTAGGGTCAAGATTATAAAAGTTGTAAATCAATGTTGGTAGATTTTTGTCAACCTGTAGGGAAGCCTGTTCTGGGAGGGGTGTTTTTAGGGTGGGGTTGATGGTTTTTGAAAGTGTTCCAGGAATAGAAAGGTTAGGGATATCCTCATAAGGAACGTCTAGAAATGTATTTTTTTGGTTGGTGTAGCAGTATTCATTGATATTTTCCTGATTGGCGACATACTTCTTGTTGGAGTTGCTGCCTGCTACCCATTGCCAACTAAGTGCATTACTTGCCCAGTCAGCATCTAGTAGATGATAGTACATCCATTGAGCAGGTACTTTCCAATGCGACTTTCCAATATTGCAAGCCAAACTAGCGATGTACATTCTCAAGTGATTATGCAGATAGCCAGTGGCATAAAATTCAGAAATGCCTTGATCTATTGCTTCAATACTTGTTTCTCCATTGATGATGGCCTCAGGCATCTCATGATTTCCAACTTCAGGTTGAGGATGTTTTAGATCTTCATTAATTTCATCTCCTTTAGCTATCCACACTTGTTGCCAATAGTCTCTCCAAGCCAGTTCTTGTACCATTTTGCCGATTCGCATGGGCTCAAAACCTCGATCAATGAGTTTATTATAGATGAATTTGGTTGAAATAACTCCTCTAGAAATGTAAGGAGATAAATAGGTTACTGCCCCATCTAGGTAATTTCTTGTCTTGCCGTATTTTTCTGGATCAATCTGATCCACTCTTTTCAGAATTTCAGCATATTCCGTAGGGAAATTCATCGCTTAGATATTTTATTGAAGCTTATTGACTTCTGGCGACTGCATTTGAACCGAGAGATGTCATCGCTTCTCTTTTTTAGATGCTTTTGACTAACTCCACTATTTACTCGTTTTCGCCATCGGTTGAAGCTTGCGCGAGCAAGTGTAGATCGCATCATCTTGATGACTTCCTTTTCAGGCAGGTCAAATTGAAACTCAATGGCTTCAAATGGCGTACGATCTTCCCAAGCCATTTCGATGATTCTGTCTTTGTCTCTTTGTGTTAGCTCTGTCATAAAATGATTTTTTGATCAATCAGATCTTGAAACATGAGGATGTCACCTTCGGAATTCACTTTGTATTTTTTCAATTCAAATGTAAAAAGAGCATGATCTGTTTTCGTATCAATTTCTTCAACTTTCTCGAGCATTAAATAGGATGACGCATTCATTAATACTTTAAATCCATTCCATTCTTGAAGCGTCCTTTTTTTAGTGAGATAAGCCAGTTTATCATAATTAGCCCCACTCTTCTTTCCTAGTGTCTTTACCAGTCTTGCCGAATCCTGACTGAGTAGTTGAAGAATGACTTCATTGGTAGATTGAAGGTTTTGATAGGTCTGAGTCTTGTAATCAATAGCAATAGAATACATCTTTGGTTTCATGCTAATGACAGAAACATACGTGCAGATGTTCATATTTACTTTTTGCTCATGATAGGTAGCAAGACTGTAAATCGGGATATTGATGATATTCCAAGGTCTACGCATAGATCAATCCAGCGCTTCAATCTGATCTAGGACTTTTTGAGCCTCTGCTTGTTTTTGATCACTAAGCGATCGATTGGATGTAGACAATTTGAAAGATTCTTCTAGTAGTTTTTTGTACTTCTCTTCTAGTTTTTCTTTCTCTGATTTCTTTTTGAAAATACCAAGCATAATTTCTTTGTGTTATGAAAGTAGAACCACCATAACCCAAAGATGTTTACAGAAATGGTTAAAGACTTATCATCATTCTTTCCCATATCTCATCCATCCAATCTTTATGCTCCGGTTTCATGACACTAGATCTTAAACACACTAAGTATTCAGAGTTAATCTCTATTTCAATACTAGTAAGTTTCTCCGTGGGGTATTTATATAAGGATAAATAGAGATGCTTCTCTTCAGCTTTCTTGAAGAATTCTTGTGATTTTTCGCTCATTTCCTGAGTGCTCTTTCCCTTTAGACTCCATACGACAATATCTGTTTCTGGTTCTAAGATAGGAGTGAAGTCACTGCTGCTCTCCAATCTTTTATAGAGATCCAGCGTGGCTGATCTACTCTTACTTAAGTCATTGGCAAATTCTCCGCCTTTGATAGGGGGCATCAGTTGATGAGTGGCCCATAAGCCAACTGCGGATGCTCCTGCTCTGGAGCATTCCAGGCTGATCTCTCCAAGATGTAGTTCATCTGAAGTGAAATAAGTATAGGGAGAGTCGTGTAGATAGAACTTAGCAACATTGGGATCGCTAAACAGAACACATCCACATCCGTAGGGTTGCAGTCCTTGTTTGTGA
>CAYGTD010000195.1:0-7233 GCA_964352725.1 uncultured Roseivirgaceae bacterium | reverse complement strand
GACGTGAATCTAGAAGGCTCCTCTTTCACCATGGATGAGGAGGGTTCAGAGCTGCAGATTTCTGCTGCGGTAAGTGAAGATGGCATCTCTTTCGTAATCGAAGAAATACTTGGTATGGAAGATGAGATAGAGATGACAATCTATCCTAACCCAGTAAGTGATTTTCTTAATATCCGTTTGGAGGGAGAAGCTCAAGTACGCCTACTCAATATATCTGGCCAAGTAGTAAAAGAGCAAACCTTTACTAATGAAGTTGCCATAGATGTGAAGGACCTGATACAGGGTGTTCACTTTGTAGAGATTACAAACGAAAAAGGAAGAAGCGTAAGAAAATTGGTGAAGAAGTAACTAAGGCAGCAAAACCATTGGGTTTTGCGATAGGCAGTCTCTAACGAGACTGCCTATTTTATTTTCATGATAAAAGCAATAAGTTTTCTATCTCCAATAGCCTAAGCTAGGAGCCCTAAAAAAGATAATAGCGGGCTAATGATTCCTATTATCTTATGCTGCATAGCCAATTGAATAGCCTCCACTTTGTTATGAACATGTAATTTGGAATAAATATTCTCAATATGCTTCCGCACAGTCTTGGGAGAAATAAACAATTTTTCGGCGATCTGATTGTAATGGGCACCAGAGGATATTTCTTTTAAAATTTCCAGTTCTCGATCTGTTAGGCCAAAGCGATCAGCTCGTTTTTTTTGCAATTCGCCGGTGCTTTTACCACGTAGCAATCCTAGAATTCTCGAAGCAATCTCTGGACTCATCGGAGCACCTCCATCCAACACGTCTTCTATTGCTTCAATGATCTGTATGGTCTTTACGTCTTTTAGGAGATAGCCGGAAGCACCAGCTAAAATGGAGTCAAAAATTTTATCATTTTCATCGAATACGGTGAGCATAATCACTTTGATGTCTGGATACTTCTTTTTCAACTTTTGCGTGGCATCTATTCCATTCATGACCGGCATATTAATGTCCATGAGCATCACGTCAATCGACTTCTTCTTTAAATTATCTAGTACTTCTTGGCCATTAATGGCAATGAATTCAAGCTGGATCTGTTCATACAGACTTATCCCTTTGGTAATTGCTTGGAGCAATTTTGGGTTATCATCCGCCAGTCCAACTCTGATTTTCATGATTCAAATGTATTCTTCTATTCTAAAAATCAGCTAGGTCATTTGACCTATTTTAAAACCTGAAACTGTAATGGTACTCCCAGCTGGCGCAGATTTTAGCTCAAATATTCCTCCGATCTCTTGTGCCCTTGACCTCATATTTACTAAACCAAAGTGACCATCTTTATCATTCCCATCAAATCCAGAGCCATCATCAGAAATGGAAATACTGCATGTCTCAGCTATATTGAATTCGATTTTGAGGTTATGTGGACAAGCATGTTTCAACGCGTTGTTAACTGCCTCTTGGATGATTCTGAATATGTTAATGGCTTTTGTTGGGTTAAGTTTTAGGTCCGTTTTAGGGAAATAAACTTCATGTCGAATTTCAGGTGAATTTCTAAGGATCTCCGCTAAATAATCAACCACTTTTGCTTTCAATTCAGATACTGAAACTTCATCATGATTTATTACCCAAATAGTTTCTCGAAGCTGACGCATAGTATCACGAGCAAACTCACCCAACTCCTTTATTTCAGCAGCCTTTTCTAAAGAGAGATTGTCTATAGAGCTAGCTATGTAGGTAATTTGTGAACCAACATTGTCATGAAGGTCGCGGCTAATTCGCTCTCTCTCAGATTGAATTTTTTGCTGCACTTCTAGTTTTCTTAATTGCTCTTTTAAAGCCTGATGAGAATAATACCTCACCGCAAACACAACCAAGAATATCAGAATTAACACTGCTAATGTGATAAACCACCATGTTTGATAGAAAGCAGGGTGAATATTTATTGCTATTGAAGTACTCTCACTTTTCACATAGCCATTTACTGTTCTCACCTGGAACTGATATTCGCCAGGCGAAAGTGAATAGGTTGCTCTCCTTTCTATATTGCTAGCTTTTACCCAATACTCATTAAACCCTACCATTTTGTATTCATAATAGGTCTTGTCACGATTCCGAAACGATAAGTCACTGAATTCGAAACTAAAGATTTGATCTTTTGGGTAGAGATCAATGGAAGATTGTTCAAATCGACTCAAATTCTCTTCCTTATAATTAATAGAGAGATTTGTAATCGTTGGTTTTATGGGAGATTGTAAATCACTCAATGACTCGCTATTGAAAATAGCCAAACCGTCAATTGTCCCAAAGAGAAACTCATTATCTTTTCTAAATGCCGAATTTATGGCAAATTCATTGGTCAGCAATCCATCAGAACTAGTGTAATTGGTAATTACAAGTGTTTCAACATCAATTCTACTGAGTCCTTCGTTAGTGCCTACAAACATATATTTTTCATTCCCTAGAATAGAAGCACAAACATTGTTAGCTAGTCCATCATTTTTTTTCAAATGAAAAAAATCACCAGTCTCAACGTCTAAGCAACTAACTCCTCCGCCAAAAGTGGACATCCACATCCTTCCTTTTAAATCCTCCTGAAATCCTGTGACAAAATTGAAAGCTGGACTTTTTGAAGGCATTTGTTCATTGAATGGAATATGAGTTATAGAATCCTCCCCAAAAATTGTAATTCCTACATTGCTTCCAATCCAAACTTTACCCTTATGATCTTCATAACTGGCTAAGAAATAGTTGGTAAGAAACCCATCCCCTGTCTTGTCGGAGTAAAAACGAATAATATTCAAATCATGATCGAGTTTGAATAAGCCGCCATAAGTTGTAACCCATATAAATAAGGGTGTTTTGCTGATAGAAGAAATAGAATTGGAATTCTCTTCTTTATTCAATCTTATTTTCTTCACTATCTTATTTGAATGTATGTCAAATAGAAACAGCCCATCACCTGTTGTTCCCAATAAAATTTGTTCAGGGCTGACCTTCTCAATAGCACTTACTCGAAGACCTTCCTCAAAGAGGGATGTTAAACTGGTTTTAAATGCAGACTCTGCGAAAACATTTGTTGTGATTTTACTATTTAGAATAGAATAAAAAAGATTCTCATTAGCCCCTATAAAAATGGAAGAATCGGTGAGAAAAGAACTCCAAACAGGAGGTGATTTTATCTGAACGAACTTGAATTGATCCTTTTGCGGATCATATAAATTAATACCCCCATTTGATGTTCCAAGCCATATAATACCATCTTTTGACTGATACAATGCAGAAATAGATTCACTAGTAAGGTTACTATTGGTAGCGTCGATCATTCCGATACAGGCTTGGTCCAAAGGATCAAAAAATACTATTCCATTTTTAGTTGCAATCCATATCATCTTGCTTGATTCTATCCACAATAAATCAAATATTTCCATATTCAAGCAATTGAAAACGGAGAAAGAATGTGTGGTAGCATCGAAATAAAGTAGTCCGTTTAATGTACCTAGAAAAAATCCATTATCATACTCTAATATCTCAGATTGAAAATTTCCAACAACATATCCATCAGGCAATGGGATGAATTGGTCATCTATTTTGATTCCTTCAGTCAGAATTAAATAGCTAGAATTAGCCATTTCTATTCTATTATGAACTACTTCAATAGGCCGCTCTCCAATTTTTTCAATTTCATAAGCATCAGGGAGATAAACGGTGGTAGAATCTTCAAAAAGGGAATGACTGATCAGATAATTTTGACCCGTCGAAAACGGTAGGATTACACTATTGTCAAAGGCAACAATGCTACCTACTTGATTTTGAAAGTTTGAATTGAATTGAATTGAAGATCTAAAAAAGTGTGTTGATTTTTCTGTCTTCCAATTCAATCGGGTAGCTCCACTTCTTGATGCCACCCAAATGTTGCCACTTGGATCTTCTGTTATATCCCAAACAAAATTGTCTGAAATAGACAACCTGCCATCTGTCATGTATTTGGTAAACTCATAGCCATCAAATCGATTAAGGCCATCTTGAGTAGCAAACCACATAAAACCCTCAGAGTCTTGATAAATGTCGTTCACAGAATTTTGAGAGAGCCCATCTTTTATGGACAAGTGGTCAAATCGATATTGACTGCATATCGCAGTTGTGATAACGGAAAGCAGTATGGCGATTAGCACTCTCACATGATAAAAATACAAAAGTTCTTAATGAAGGAAATAGGGCAAATGCCTTAGGGAATTGATTCCTTAACAGATCAATTTTGATTAGAACTAAAAATTATCGCCATGAAAAAGACATTACTAATTTTATTCGCAACAATATTCGTGGCTTCTCTCTCCGCCCAAGTGGAGGTTGGAAAAGCTAAAAACACTATAATGGGAAAGGGGAAATTGGTCGCTACGCCTGTTTCTGAATTACTCATTGATCACTTTCACTTGACCTTTAACCTCTACAAGTTTGCCGAAGATCAAGGAGGTGGAGGTGCACAAGTTGGTGTTCGTGCAAGACTTGGGGGAATGGATGAAGCATTGGCACAAGAAATCACAAATGAAGCGTATGCCTACTTTGTGGAAAGTTGGAAAAAAAGAAATATTTCAGTCACTAAGGCCGACAAATCGGTCATGACCAGCAGTAAGGTGTACTCAAAAGCTGAAAAGAAAGGAAAAGCCAAAATAATAAACGGTGGAGTTTTTGAAGATAAGCAGAAAAAATCTCATACAATGCAGGCTTGGCCAACAGGAGTTGATATAGCTTCTTCGGGTGAAGGTCCATTAGCAACTTATGGCAATGCCAAGCACATGTGGCAGTATGGAATCGGAAATTCAACTGGATTTAATGGAACAGTTGATTTCATAGATTTCAAAACAGCTAAACTTGGCAGCACTGCATCAGTAACCTCAAAGCCAAAGCTCAGTATAAGAGGTTCTTTCGTTTCAACCATTTGGGCTAAAAATAAAGTGGGAGGATATATTGGAAGTATTGAAACAGAAGGTATAACAGACTACTATACGGAGAAGAATAATGATGGAATGGAATTTCTAGGAGCTAAAGTAGTAGATGATGTCTACATGATTGACCGAGACAAATTCAAAACCAATACGCTTGAAATGATTAAGAAAAGCATTGATGCACAGTTTGCTGACTATGATGAAGTCGTTGCTAAGAACAGTTAATTGTTTTTGATCAATTGAATCATGGTGATTCAATCGATCATGGGTTGCTCAAGAACCTTGAGCAGCCCTCTTTTCACTTTATTATGCTTCAACAAATATGCCTGCGGTACACATTACCGGCAAAACGCATTTTTCCATTTTTAGTCAGGTAATCACTACAAATAACAGTCGAAACACTACCGATTTTTTGAAAAAGAATAACATCAAAATGAAATATTTTTTATCCTCACTCTTAATTTTTTTAGTTATTTCAGCCAATGCTCAAGATGAAGATGGTCTTTATACTCCATTCTCTATGCTAATGTCCGATGTAATTGAGAATGTAGGTCAAGAACGATTGGATGCTATTGATCAGCTTTTAGAAGCCGTGGAAAGCAACTCGACAGATGTCGATCTTTTAAGTATTCCAAGTGTGTACTTCTTTAAAGCCAGAGAATTAGCTTATCAAGGCAAACATGATGAAGCATTCGACGTATCAGATAAAATTCGTAAGATTAGCCCCACGATAATTAGCAATCTACTGCCTGAATCAGTTTCTTGGTCATACTCACTTGGATATGTTGCAGATGGATTTGTTAATTGGATAAAAGGCGATTCCGAATTGGCAAAAGCATATTTCGATTCTGCCAACACTTATTTCAGTGATGGATTCTATTCCAATTATTATTTGGGATGGATTTCACAGAATGAGAAAAACTACGAAAAAGCACTGGAATATTATACGAAAGCTGAGAATGGTGTAACTGTTATGAAATATGACTTGGCCGATATGTATTACCGAAAAGGTGTAATCTATCACACCATGAAAATTTATAGTCAAGCCATTGTTGCATACACCAACTCTATTGAAAGCTATCCATTGTGTAAAGCATATTATGAAAGAGGCAAGGTTTATTATTTTTCCTCAGCATATCCTGACAAATCGATTGCCTATAAAGACTTTGCAGGCATCATAGAAAATTGTCCTGACTATGAAAATTTGGGAGAATCATACGGTTTCGTTGCAGAAGAATTTTATTATTCTAAAAAGCAAAACTACAAGGCATTAGAATACTACAAAAAAGCACACGAGTTACAAGGAAATTTTACTGATGCTGGAAATGTGTCGATGGTTTATATGTCCCTGAAAGATTGGAACAATGTGATTTCATGGGCAACCAAAGCAATCAATGAATCTAGGAATGTATCTAAGCCTGACGCAAGAGCTTTGGGTGATTTCTATTTTAACAGAGGATATGCAAACTGGCAACTACAGAAAATGGATGCCACTGTCAATGACCTGTTAAAAGCCAGAAGTTATGGACACAGAACGGCTGATGACTATTTGAAGCAATATTTCAATAGATAGCTATATGGTATTTTCTCAATTATTGAGAGTCTTTCTGTGTGTCGGTTTATGCTTTCTGACAGAGCAACTCACATCACAGACTTACAGCACCAATGATGTGAATTATACCATTGCCAAGCGAGCTTATGATGAGAAAAATTGGTCTCGTGCGGCTGGCTATTTTGAAAAATACGTCGATGGTGAAACGGCCCAAAGTATTGATCCATCACGAGAAAATAAATTGTTAAATGCTTACTTGTATGGAGCTTATTCTTCAGAAAACTGTCAGCGATATGAGCTGACCATTCCCTATTACGAAAGAGGAATCGAGCTAGCTCGGCAGCTAGGAAAGAAAGATTATCTCAGTTTAATGCTCAACAACATTGGCCTTCAGTATCAACGGGTAGGCAAATTTGAAGAAGCGGTTGTCGCTCATAAAGAATCATTACAATTAGACTTGGAGTTTCAAAAACTACGATCAATAGGTATTGACTATTCAAATATTGCAGATGCGTATCTGAAGTGGGGAGACTATGCAAAGGCACTAGAATATCTCGAAAAATCTAAGAGAAGCCATCAACTAGACTTGGACCCGGTGAAGGTTGCTCATCGGGAAGTTGGCATTGGAGAAGTGTATTTAAGATGGGGTCAGCTGGACAAAGCTTTTGAGGTTTGTAAGTCAGCCTCACATACCCTTTTATCAAATAATTATAACCCAGCAAGCGCGCATGTTTTGATGGCTGAAGTCTATATGCAAAAGGAAAATTT
>CAYGTD010000194.1:1469-7236 GCA_964352725.1 uncultured Roseivirgaceae bacterium | reverse complement strand
GAATTAGGTTCATCAAAATCCGTAGAGAGTGTTCTAAAACTTGAAGAGCTTTCTTCTTTAATTTATGGTATCTCTTTTCTTTTGTTCGGTACCATGTTCGGGATGGGGATGTTATTTTTTCTTTTCGTTTGGGTTACTGAGTTGTTTGTACCTCACATGCAAGATTATGGCCTTGCATTTATATTGTTTGTGTTCTTTTATTTCATTTTTCTCATTCTTCTACTAATTGATTTTCTTACCAATGGTTTATTTAGAAGAATAGAGTGGATGGCGGTATGGTTTTACCCAGTTGCTGTGCTATTTAGGTTAATCACTTTCTCGTTTTTTTATAGGAGGTCACTTTTGATCCTTATCTCTAATTACAAAGGATGGAAGTCCACTATTATACCTTTTCTTATATGCACGATTTGCTTTTCATTTTTTCTTATTGGAAGGAATATGAATAGAAATAGTTTGGATGTTTACCTAAAGAGGCATCAAGAGCCAACGGCACTCACCAGTAGTTATGAAAATTTGCGCAAAGAGGGAGATAGGGTGTTTACTACCATACAATCAGATATTGTGAACGATGATGTTCTCAGGATTTACTTAAGTGATATCTCCCCTTTTGATATGTCATACCGTTCGGACAGTGCAAAATCATTAACTAGATGGGGTTCATTAGGGCCTGATTCTGCTTCCTATTTTTTAAATAGGTGGTTAGTAGTCAGGGTAGACTCAACCATACTTGGTGACATAACTTGGTTTCCAACTCAGCATCAGACTACTGGCTTTTATGGCTTTTCTTCAATTGTAGATATTAAGACATTTGATAGAGGGCCGCACAATCTTTCTATAGAACTAGACGACTCTCGAATTCAATATCCAGCTAAACGAAACATAAAAGATAGATACCATAGAAAGTACATCTCTAACATCCATTTTTTCTACGATAAGCAATGATGGAATAATAGCTATTTTGAGGATATCACTTCTTATAAAAATTTTAATGTATCTAATGAACAACATTAGAACTTAAGGCTACAATATGAAGAATGAAACTGACCCAATGAGCAAGACTGAAAATACACCTAAATGGCTCAAAACCATTCAACTAAATAGCTGGGAGGCGGAGTTACTCATTTCTGCATTAGTTCTATATGCTCTGTTTCAAATACCAGACTTTATTCAAAAATTCTCTTTGCAAACATTTGAACGAGGAAGCTACGCGATTACATTTTCTATTATAATCATGCGTGCTATTGATCTTGTTAAATTGGGCTATGTTCTGCACATCATAGTGCGGGGAATTTGGGTTTCTTCCATTGGCTTAAGCTATGTTTTTCCCAAAGGGATTCAGAACGAGACCCTGAAATTCAAGGGAAAATTTAAAAGTGAAGTTGAAAAATCAACTGGTTTTATCAAAAATGTTTTAAAACTTGAAGAGCTTTCATCATTAATCTATGGAATTTCCTTTATCATGTTTGGATGCCTAATTGGTGTCGCCACATTGATGTTTGTTTTTGTTCATATAGGAGAAGTAATGGGCTCAAATTTGCTTTCGGGTAATCCCATAATTTCTATTCCATTGGTACTCCTCGTTTTGCTCTTCATGCTATTTACAATAATTATTTTTATTGATTTTATTACTAGTGGATTTTTCAGACGAAAAAGCTGGTCAGTCAAATGGTTCTATCCAATTGCATGGATATTTAGGATATTGACCCTTTCTTTTCTATACAGAAAATCGATTCTTGTATTACAATCAAATACCAAAGACTGGAAAAGATATTTTATTCCACTCCTGATCCTTTCCTTCATTGTTAGCTTCATTGTTATAACGAAAAAGCATCGTGAATCCATACTTTTTGCGTACTTCAAAAAAACACAAGAATACAATTTTCAGGCAGTCAATTATGAATCAAAGAGAGGAGAAAAAGATGTTTTAATAAGCACCATTCAATCAGACATTATTGATGAAAACGTTATCCAGATCTACCTAAAAGATTTGAAAGTATTCGAGAGTATATATCGTAGCGATACTGTCAATATTGATGATTGGTTTAGTCTAAACTCCATAAAAACAACCAAATTTTTAAATAAGTGGATCATTATAAAAATTGATTCTATTGAACTAAATAGCGTTAAGTGGAGAATCACTCAGCACCCAACTAGTTACCAATATGGATTCAATTCTTACTTAGACGTATCAATACTCGAATCTGGTGATCATATTTTACAAATAGAATTGGATACGGTAGGGATGACACTTGAGGCTAAAGAATGGATTGAGTCATCAGACTATAACTACCAGTATTATGCAAATATTCCCTTTTATCTTATTGATTGAATGTTAGAATACCTCCCCCTCATATTGTTTGGAGTTATTTTCTTACTCATATTGTTCGGGTATCCTGTGGCTTTTACGTTGGGAGGTATTTCCATTCTAGTAGGTCTTTTTGTCTTTGATTCCGATTTTTTCTATTTGCTTTCGCTAAGGATTTATGGCACCATGCAAAACTTTGTGTTGCTGGCTGTTCCACTCTTTATTTTCATGGGAATGATCTTAGAAAAGTCTGGTATCGCAGAGCGGCTACTACATACTATGAGCATGTTGTTTGGCAATATTAGAGGAGGTCTAGCAATAGCTGTAGTAGTAGTGGGAGCCATGCTGGCAGCTTCTACTGGTATTGTCGGAGCAACTGTTGTCACGATGGGACTTATCAGCTTACCTACGATGTTGAAAAGTGGGTATGGGCCAAGGATCAGTACTGGCGTGATTGCTTCTTCAGGCACACTTGGTCAGATTATCCCACCTTCAGTGGTCTTGGTCTTATTGGGTAGTGTTTTGAATGTATCTGTTGGGGATTTATTTCTGGCCGCAATTGTTCCTGGAGTTGGGTTAGTATTAATGTACTTGCTTTACATTGTTATCTATGGACAGATATACCCAAATCGCGTTCCCAAAATTGATAAAGAAAAAATAGCTGCTTTCAGAGAGGAAGGCTTTACTATGGAAGTAGTGAAGTCATTTCTATTTCCTTTTATCTTAATTCTTATTGTACTTGGATCCATTTTCGCTGGAATCGCCTCACCAACAGAAGCAGCTGGAGTTGGTGCTTTTGGAGCTATCATTCTCGCCATCATCAGCAAGAAATTTAATCTCTCTATGCTGAAGGGAGTCATGAGAGAAACGACCATGCTCACTTCTATGGTATTTATGATTCTAGTAGGCGCTACAGCATTCTCCCTAGTTTTTAGAGGATTAGAGGGAGATAAGTTACTGCTTGAAATGATACAGAGTGCTGATTTGAATGCCACTCATTTTCTAATTGTGGTCATGATCATCGTGTTTATCTCAGGATTTTTCATCGACTTTATTGAAATTGTCTTCATCATTGTGCCTGTTGTGGCACCCATCTTTGTAGCCATGGGAGTGGATCTCATTTGGATTGGAATTTTGCTTGCAGTCAATTTGCAAACTTCCTTTCTAACGCCTCCATTTGGTTTTGCTTTGTTTTACTTGAAAGGAGTAGCACCTCCAGAAGTAAAAACCAGTCACATCTATCAAGGCATTGTTCCTTTCGTGATTATTCAAATATTATTTTTGACTTTATTGATCCTCTTTCCAGAGTTAGTTAATTTGGTAGGATGAAGTCCGCCACCTTTATTGTAAAATTTTCAGCAATCTTATGCTTCGTTACTCTTCCCTGCTTATCCCAAAAGGCTCCTGAGCAGGAATTGCTTGACCTGTATAATAGTGAGCAATATGAGGAAGTGATAAGAAAAGCGGACTCGCTGCTTTCCTTTGATAAGGGGATAAATAAAGCAAGAATGCATCACATGAAGGCGGATGCCTACTATTTCATCAACGATGTGGAGCGTTCGCTGGAAAATTATCTGAAAGCCATAGAATGGTCAGATCAGTACGATTTGACGGTCGAACAGCAACTGGAATGTAATAGCCATGCTGGTTTTTGCTACAAGTATCTTGGAAAATACATTGAAGCGCTTCCATATTATCACATAGCGCTAAACATTGCTAGCTCCAATATTGATTCAGTGGAGATTGCAAATCAGGCCTCTAACCTAGGCACTATTTATAGCCAGTTGGGCAACTATAAGAAGGCGCTAGGTTATTTAAATACAGCCTATCAAATTGATTTTGCACTGAAAGACACGACAGCACTTGCTTATGATTTGGTTAATCTGGGCCAATTAAAATTGATAACTGGCGAAGCTGATCTAGCCATTAAATACCTAAAGGAAGGCCTCAAAGTGAAGGGCACAAAAGCAGGCGATCATACCACCCATCTTCTTAGGGTTGGGAAACTAAGTCAAGCATTCCTCGCCAATAATCAAGTAGACAGTGCGAAGTTTTACAATGATTTGGCGATTGAGCGATCAATTGAAATGGGTGACAGTCTTACAATGCACAAGCAATACATTACAGAAGCTGCCATTTTCAATGCTACCAGAAAGTTTTCTTCAGCATTGACATCAGCTAGAAAGGCATTCAATTATTTTGATAGTGAAGACAACAGCTACCATGTGTCATCTTCCCTCCAACTGGCCGAAGCACATATTGGCTTAAAAAATTATACAGCAGCAAAGCGTCTATTGGATCGTGCACTTCATATTGCCAAAGCAAATAATCTATTAGAGCAAAGTGCCAAAATTTATAAGAGACGTGCAGAATTGAATGAAGAGATGGGGCAGTCTGGACCAGCGTTGGAGGATTTCAAAAACTTTCAAAATGTGAAGGATAGCCTTCAGAAACAGGACAAACAAACCGCCATTCTTATTCTCGATCAGGAATATCAAACCAGTAAAAAGCAACAGCAAATAGAGCTGCTGGAAGCAAAAAATATGCTATCGAGTTTGGAGTTGGCCAGAAAAAAGAGAGACAACATTGCCTTGATTGTAATACTTATTTTTCTGCTCCTTACGTCGTGCTATGTCTACTACTCTATTCGAAAGAAAAATCAATTGCGGAACAGGCTGCTCACATCGGAAATCAATGAACTCAGATTGCAAATCATGGCAGTAATGGAAGGAACTGCTAAAGGAGTTAAGATTGAGTCGGATGCGCTTAATGCATCCATCCAAGAGCCACTATCTGAAAGGGAGTTTGAAATCCTCAACTACGCACTCACGGACCTCTCCAATACTGAAATCGCAGAAAAAGCATTCGTTTCAGTGAACACTGTGAAGTTTCATTTAAAGAATGTTTACGGAAAACTGGGCGTCTCTAGTCGTAAAGAGGCCCTGAAGTACGCGATTGGCACCTCTTCTAATTAGTTGAAAATCAAGTATTTATAAAAACTACCCAGATGGGTAGGTGAAGTACTACCCTAGTAGGATAGTAGGTCAGAGGGGATTCTTATGGATGTTTGTTCAAATCAAAATTGCAAACGCCATGACAAAAATTATTTTAAAACTACTAATCATGTTAGCGCTGGTTGGATCTTTAAAGATCGATGCACAATCCATCACATATGGGTATGCATTTGATCTTGAGAACGGCGCGAATAAGAACACTTTCTATGAGGTTGTCAGTTCTTCTGCGAGCTTCACTTTTAATGATGACGGCACTAAAATGTATGTTGCAGAGTATGCTACTGATAAAGTTTACCAGTATAGTCTGAGCAATCCATTTGATATTACTGATCCTTCAAGCATATCGTTAGACGGCAGTTCGTTTTCCTACGGAACAGAAGAAGACATTGCACGAGATATCGCCTTTAGCGGGGATGGTACCAAATTCTATGTTTTCGGAAAATATGGA
>CAYGTD010000194.1:0-1459 GCA_964352725.1 uncultured Roseivirgaceae bacterium | reverse complement strand
AATCAATACACCCTTAATACCGCTTTTGATCTTAATCAAGGAGCCACTCACAATGGATCATTACAAAGCCCGACGGGACCAGAAAGCATTGCATTTTCGTCTGATGGCTTTAAGATGTTTGTCCTGAATTTTTCAGATATCTCTCAATATACACTTACGAGCGCATTTGATATAACTGGTACTGTGACATATGATGGAAGTTTTTCCGCTACAGGGGAAGGTACAGGTGTAAGAAGTATGGTTTTTGACCCATCTGGGAGTACGCTTTTTATCTACAGTAGAAACGATGATGAAATAAACCAATACAGCCTGGCAACTCCCTATATCGTTACTTCTGGTGTAAGTTTTGATAATGTCACCTATAGCATTGCTGATGTGCAGGACTTGTCAGAAATAGAGTTTAGTACGGATGGCACTAAGATGTTTCATTTAAGATCATCAGGAGACGACTTGTATCAGTATGATCTAAATGTGGGAGGATTTACAGAGTCATCAGCTAATTTGGGTGCTTTGGATGGTTCTTTGGTCATTAGGCTGGATGGTGACACTTTCACCAACGCTGGTGGAACTTTTGAGCATAAATCACAATACGCCATACATAATATTCCATTCGGATTATCTCCAATGCTTACCGTTGCTGCAAATGGGGAAACTGCAACCCTAACGATGGGAGGAGCAGCTGATGATCATCAAGATGTGGATGATATTTCTAGTCTGAATTTCAGTTTTGTAGATGGAGCATTTTCAGGAGGAGATGCTTCGATGGTTTCGAATTCAACAAGTGCAAGTAGTAATATTTCTGTTGATTTTGAAAACAATGTAGCAGGCATATCTTATAGCTATATATATGATTTGGAGAATGGAGCAACCTCTACAAATACTTTGCTTGTATCTTCTGAAGTAAGTTCAGCCATAAGCATGATATTTAGTGCAGATGGTTCTAAAGTATACATTCTTGATGACGCTGATGATCAAATAGAGCAGTATACACTTAATGCTCCTTATGATATCAGCACTACTCCAACTTTCGATGGTGCTTACAGTTCAGGAGTCACCTCACCAAAAGCCATTTCCTTCAATCCAGATGGTTCTAGATTGTTTGTAGCTAGCAATGACAGAGTGCATCAATTCGATCTCAATACAGCATTCGATTTAACTGGAGTTGTGAACTCCGCCGGAGATGTATTCATAAGCTCTACAGCAGCAATCAGAGGCATTGCCTTCAGTGAGGATGGAAAAAATATGTTTTTAGCATTTTCCAGTTCCTCTACAGTGCGTCAGCTTCAGCTCAATGCACCATTTGATGTTTCTTTTGGTAGATCTTTCGGCACTTCCTTAGATATATCCTCTCAAGGAAGCTTCCCCAATGAAATCAAGTTTAGTGAGAATGGAACAAAATTGTTGGTGTTGGAGACAGGCAGTGATGAGGTATATCAGTACACTCTCAACAGTCCTTTCA
>CAYGTD010000193.1:0-7288 GCA_964352725.1 uncultured Roseivirgaceae bacterium | reverse complement strand
CCCGAGAAGTAATCATCAAGATTTTTTATTAGAATAGAATATGCACGAAGCAACCATTTGGCTTGAGATGGCATTTAGTTAGAAATGTGTATTCATTCCCCAATAAAAAATGATGATTAAAAAAATAGCTCTCATTATCAGCCTCTTTTCTTTCACTTCAGTAATGGCTCAAGAACAACGAGTCTCAGGAAAAACAATAGATTCAATTACTGGAGAACCACTACCCTTTTCACATGTTGGTATTTTTAACACTAGCTATGGGACAGTTTCCAACATCAATGGACAATTTTCCCTAATTATTCCCTCACAATATATTGAAAGTCAACTATCGTTCTCCTACCTTGGATACGAGCTCAAATCTATACCTGTAGCATCTATTAAATTCGATCAGGATTTAATTATCAAGCTTAAACCTACACTCACAAAACTCCCAGAATCAGTTATTACAGTAAAGGAGCAATCAATCATAGAAGAGGCCATTGACGCCATTCCTAATAATCATGATCAGAATCAGATGCAGCTTAGAGCGTTTTGGAGGGCTTCCATTAAAAATGATTCAGGGAAATATGTTCAGATGACAGAGTATGCGTTTGATATGTTTAGGCATGGAGAATTGGGGAAAGAGAAAAACAATATGAAAATATTAAGAGGTCGTGTGGCCCGTGATACTTCCTTTTTTGCAGATATCGGAGGCATGCAAATAGGTGTAACTCCTCCCTCACTTTTTGTTAGTTCATTGCTCAAAGAACACCCAATTCTTGATAAAAAAGTAGTGAAGAAACATATATATAAAATCAAAGATGTTACTTCATACAAGGAAAGAGCAGTTTACGTCGTGAGTTTTAAACCTAAGGACAAGGCGAGCGGTAAACTATTTGAAGGTGAAATATTGCTTGATACTGAATCGTTAGCTTTTGTGAAAATTTCATTCAATAAATTAATAAGTAAGGAAGATCCCGAAAGAGTATTTGATGCCTTTAGCTTGGCCTCTATGATTGTAGGGTTAGGAGGAAGTACCATGGATAAATATAGGAATGAACTCAACTATCAGCTCATTGAGGGTAAGTGGTATCTAAGCTATGCCAAGTATGATATCAACTGGACCATGAGAAGAAGCAAATTTGATATCGTTCGTCCAGTAACCTTTAAGGCTGATTTTGTAGTGACAGATATTCAAAAGAATAATATAATAGTACCTCCTATGGAGGAGCTAGCATCAAAAGAGATTCTTGAACGACAAGTTTCTAAAAACTCCGATGAATTCTGGAAAGATTATAACTATCTAATGGCAGACAATAATTTCGAAGAGCTATTTCAAGAGATTCTGGATAGAAGGTAGTTTTTCACTTTATTATAAAGGATTATACTACTCACTTGAATTTTTAGGCACAAAAAAAGGGAGCAAATGCTCCCTAGTTTCTTTTTGGGGTAAGTAACCTTATCCGTTTTTCTTGTTTTGTACTTCAAGTCTAATTTCTTGAGCAAGGTTTTTCATTTCTTGCATTCCTTTTCTAACTCTAGTTCCAGCAGCGTTGTTGCTTTTATCATAGAATTTTTCAAAATCTCCTTCTAAAGAATTAACTAAGTCTTGAAGTTGTGTAAATCTACTCATGTTATAAGGTAATTAAGGTTATAGATATATTTTAAATTTCGTGGCAATATAGCCCAAATCTGTAAATAAACCAGTTATTTGATTTATTTATTAAGATTTTGCGAGCATCGCTCCTTCTACTCCCGCTTCTTTATATACGCCATCATCCAATTTGGTTTTGATCGCCTCAAAAGCATTTAATGTTTCTTCCACATCTGCCAAAGTATGCATTGCCGTTGGGATGATTCGCAGAATAACCATTCCTTTTGGTACAACTGGATACACAATCATTGAACAGAAAATTTTATAATTCTCTCTCAAGTCAATTACCATGTTGCAAGCCTCCAGAACGTCTCCTTTTAGAACAACTGGTGTTACTGGAGAATTGGTAGAGCCAATATTGAAGCCTCTACTTCTAAAGCCATCTTGGATTGCATTCACAATTGTCCAAAGTTTCTCTCTCAACTCAGGCATGGTTCTCAGCATATCCAAACGCTTCAATCCGCCTATAACTAGTGGCATTGGAAGAGACTTGGCATAAATCTGAGATCTTACTTTATATCGCAAGTGATTCACAATATCAGTAGGTCCTGCTATGAAGGCTCCAATAGAAGCCATTGACTTTGCAAATGTTGAGAAGTAGATATCAATACCGTCCTGACAACCCAAATGTTCACCAGTTCCTGCTCCAGTCTTGCCCATAGTTCCAAAACCATGTGCATCATCCACTAAGAGCTTAAATTCAAATTTTTCTTTAAGAGCGACAATTTCATCCAGTTTACCAGTATTTCCACTCATACCAAATACTCCTTCAGTAATCACTAAAACACCACCTCCTTGCTCACCTGCCAGCTTCTCAGCTCTTTTTAATTGCTTTTCGCAATTTTCAATGTCATTATGTGGAAATACATATCGCTTACCAATATGCATTCTTAATGCATCAATAATACATGCATGACACTCTGCATCATAAACAACCACATCTTTTCTATCTACCAAAGCATCTATCACAGACATGATTCCTTGGTATCCAAAATTAAGAAGCATCCCTTTTGGCTTGCTAACATGGTCAGCTAATTCTTGCTCCAACTGATCATGATAATCAGAATTACCTGTCATCATCCTGGCTCCCATTGGATATCCCAAGCCCCACTCTGCCGTAGCATCAGTATCCGCTTTTCTAATATCTGGGTGATTTGCCAATCCCAGGTAGTTATTTAAACTCCAAGCCAATACTTCTTTTCCTTTGAACTTCATTCTTGGCTGTATCTCCCCTTCTAGTTTTGGGAAGAAATAATAATTCACATCTTGATCAAGAAATGAATATTGCCCCAAGGCTCCTTTATCACTTAATAGTTTCTCAAATAAATCCATCTATCTTGTTTTGTGCTTTTTTAAATGCGATGCAAATTTAGCAGTATTATACGTATTATGAATAGCTCTTAATTCAATAAACTTGCGGTAACGATACAGATATGTCAATAAAAAAGATTTTAATCGCCAATAGAGGCGAAATAGCCATCCGAGTAATGCGCTCTGCGCGTGAAATGGGAATAAAAACAGTAGCGGTATATAGTGAAGCAGACAAATTGCTTCCGCATGCCTCTTATGCTGATGAGTCTGTTAATATTGGTCCAGCAGCTGCTTCTGAATCTTATTTGGTTCATGATAAGATCATTGAAGCTTGCAAACTCACAGGAGCAGATGCTATTCATCCTGGTTATGGCTTTCTTTCTGAGAATGCGGTTTTTGCTGAAAGGGTAAAAAAAGAGGGTATCATATTTATTGGTCCATCTCCTGAAGCGATACGCACCATGGGCGATAAATTAACTTCCAAGCAAACAGTTCAAAAATTCAATGTGCCATTAGTGCCTGGAATGGATGAGCCTATCAACGATGTAGAAAAAGCAAAAAAGGTAGCGTTGGATATTGGGTATCCTGTGATGATTAAAGCTAGTGCAGGAGGAGGTGGGAAAGGAATGCGGATAGTCAATGATCCTAAAGATTTTGAGGAACAAATGGACAGAGCGATGAGTGAAGCACGAAATTCATTCGGAAATGATGAGGTATTTATTGAAAAATTTATAGCTAATCCAAAGCACATAGAAGTTCAGGTACTTGGCGATACTCATGGCAATATTCTGCATTTATTTGAACGTGAGTGTAGTATTCAAAGGAGACATCAAAAAGTAGTAGAAGAAGCACCCTCTGCCCTCTTAACACCAGAACGAAGAATGGAAATTGGTGAAGCTGCTGTAAATGTGGCCAAATCTTGCGATTATTTTGGAGCTGGTACCGTAGAATTTATCGCTGATGATAAAATGAATTTCTACTTTCTGGAAATGAATACACGATTGCAGGTGGAGCACCCAGTAACAGAATTGATCACTGGTATTGACTTAGTAAAAGAGCAAATCAAAATCGCAGAAGGTCAAAAATTATCCTTTTCGCAAGATGATCTATCTGTGAATGGTCACGCATTAGAAGTGCGGGTTTATGCAGAAGATCCAGCTAATAACTTCTTGCCTGATACAGGAAATCTACAAACTTACCTGAGACCTCAAGGTGCTGGAGTTCGCGTAGATGATGGGTATGAGGAAGGATTGGATGTTTCCATTTATTATGATCCAATGATTGCTAAATTGATTACTTACGGAAAGGATCGTACAGAGGCAATAGAGCGGATGAAAAGGGCCATCAATGAGTATAAAATCTCAGGTGTGAAGACGACTCTACCATTCTGCGAGTTTGTGTTGAGTCATCCTGAATTTGTAGATGGATCTTTTACTACCAAGTTTGTAGAATCTCACTATGATGCCGGAAAACTCAAGAAAAAGTTAACTGATGATATGGCTGAGGTAGCTGCTTTAGTTGCTCATGAAATAATCTCTTCTAAATCCATCACTAAAAGAAAGAAGGAAACCACTTCTACAACCAAATGGAAAAATAGACTTCATTCTTAATGGCAGAAATTAAACCTTTGCGTGCCTGGAGATACAATGCTGATCTTATAAAAAACATTGATTCATTGGTATCTCCGTTGTTTGACGTAGTGTCCGATAGTCAACGAGAGAAGCTTTATGAAGAGCAGTACAATAGTATTCATCTATCTGTTCCTAAAGGTGAGAATGCGACAGAAAATGCAATAGAGACGCTGAGTAACTGGAAGAAAGATGGTGCTATCATGCAAGATCAGCTGCCTTCCATTTATGTATATTATCAGTATTTCACTCTCCCAGGATCAGAACGTGAGCATTGCAGAAAAGGATTTATTGCTAATCTGAGAGTCTATGACTGGGACGAGAAAGTCTTATTACGTCATGAAAACACCATGCCTCACTCTGTCAGCGACAGAATGGATGTATTGGATAAAACGCAGATGAATGTGAGTCCAACTCATGGACTTTATACTGATTCAAATCGAGAAATTGAAGATTATCTTGACAATGCCATGAAAAATCCTCTCTACGAGACGGAGGATTACCAAGGAGTTCGTGACGTCTTTGCTGTGATACATGATGCTAAAATTATCCAACGAATCATTGATGTCATCAAGGATAAGCAAATCATTTTAGCGGACGGTCATCATAGGTATGAAGGCTCTCTACTTTATCAAAAAGAAAGAGCGGAAAATAATCCAGAACATACTGGAAAAGAGGGTTACAACTATCATTTGATGTATTTCACAAATACTGAATCAGATGATTTGAGGATTTTACCAACGCATCGTTTAGTTAGTAATCTTCCTGATTTTTCAAAGGAAAATCTACTCAAGAAATTGGATGAATTTTTCTTTATTAAGCCAATAGAGGAAGCGACTGATGTAAATGAAGTGATTTTGGGTAAACAATGGGCGTTTGGATTGCTTATTGGTGATGAAGCTTTTAAAATTCGCTTAAAACCAGAAATGATAAATACCATTTCATGGGATTTCCCAAAAGCAATAAAAGAGCTTGATTTAACCGTAATGCATTATTTTGTTTTTGAAAAATGTCTTGGAATTGCGGGGAAAGATCAGCGAGGAAGTAAGAACCTAACCTTTGAACGCAACTTCACAAAGTGTCTAAAAGACGTGATCACCAACAAAGTGCAATGTGCTATCATTACCAAAGAAATATCCATAGAAACCGTAAAAGAAGTATGCTACAGTGGCTACACGCTACCTCAAAAAAGCACCTATTTTTATCCTAAAGTAATATGTGGATTCCTATTTGGTTCCATCAAAGAAAACGAGTTTACCTCATTCTTTGATGACGCTTTTACTTAAATTTCGATTCTTACCGCCATATTAACATACCGCCAATGAATTTAATACTAGCCTCTAAATCGCCTAGGCGAAAGCAACTGCTCGAAGAAGCGGGCTTTCAATTTGAAGTAAAAACCATTCCATTTGAAGAAGTATTTTCAGATGAGATGTCCACCGAAAAAGTAGCTGAATACTTAGCTGTAGAGAAAAACAAAGTGCATCGATCAGCATTTCCTGACTCTACCATTATCACAGCCGATACAGTGGTTGTTTTTACTGATCAGGTGCTCGGTAAACCTAAAGACGCTAAAGAAGCCTTTAAAACATTAAAAATCCTTTCCGGAAAAATCCATCAAGTCTATTCAGGCGTTTGCATTAGCAATCCTGATAAACAGCGCTCTTTCTCTTGCCTCACTGAAGTGAAATTCAAAGAGCTCTCTGAAAATGAAATCAATTTCTACATTGACAATTTTAAGCCTTTTGATAAAGCAGGCAGCTACGGCATTCAAGAATGGATTGGTCTTATTGGAGTAGAATGGATCAAAGGCTCATTTTATAATGTGATGGGTTTACCAATAGATGAAGTCTATGGCGTGTTGAGAAACGATTTCGCTTGAAATAAAATAAACGTATCAGATTATCTATTTCGTGACATAGGTATATGAACATTCTGTCGCTTTTTTAAACATTATCAATCAAGTCATTGTTGCTTTAGCTTTTATCAACTGATAAAAATTATTGTTTGGTTTTGAAATCCATTCATATTTAATCAAATTACCGATTAACCAGTTTTCAACAGCTATTTCAATTTATGATTAATACCTCCAGATTGCTTTTTGCAATTCTGATACTTATTGCATCAGCTTTCAAATTATCGGCGCAAAGACCAGATTTTGGTCAACTAAAAAAGGACGTATTAGAAGCTCAGTCCAAGAAAGAAAAGGCAAAAGCTATGATGGTTCTTGGAGCATCGCTCTCGCCTAGAGAAAGTCAAAAAACGTTTAGCTATGCAGATTCCATTCTGCAATTATCAGAAGCAGACAATAAGGACTTTTATGAGAATTCAAGCACCTATTTAAGAGCTGTTGGCTTTTACAAAAAAGGGGACTTGGATGCGGCAAAAAAGCTATTTCTATCCACTGCGAAGTACTTTGAAAATACGCAAGATGAAACCTACGCAAAATGCCTGAATTTTATTGGAATCATATTGCTTCGTTCTAACAAAGCTGATAGCGCAGTAGTCGTATTTAATCAGATACTTTCAAATGCTGATCCCAAAAATCCGATGAGTAAGCTCTCCGCTTATGGGAATTTGGGTAGAGCTTATCGCCAACTTGGTAACTATGCAGAGGCAATTGATAGTTTTGAGCAGTGTGTAAACCTTGATTCAACGAATCAATTCTCACTATTGAATAGTTACTTAAATATCGCTGGAATGTATCGAGATATGG
>CAYGTD010000192.1:4043-7298 GCA_964352725.1 uncultured Roseivirgaceae bacterium | reverse complement strand
AGGAAATACCTGATTTTCAGTTAATGAGAAAAATTCCGTTTCTGTACACTGTGTGGAATTGTGTATTACAGTAACTGAATATTCATCATGCGTCATTCCTGAAACTTGGCTTGTCTGGCTGCCAGTTGGAATAGATCCATTTGCCGCTGCAACTCCGTCTACTAAATCAACACCATCCAATTGCCATTGGAACGTGAAATTGGTAGTACATTCAGTACACGCCTCTTCATCAGGATCACTAGAAATATATGCACGTAGAATGCCATTTCCAGTGTCACAATCTGTGTTTTCTGCCTCTTGTACAATAACAACATTTGGCTCATAAGGATCATTTCCTACGTTGAGAGTAAGGGCTACAGTTTCACAATTGGTATTATTCTTCTCAGCAACTACTGTGTAATCTCCAGCAATTCTTGACCCAAGAAAATTAGTGGTTTCACCTGCTATCACTGGATCAGTTATATCATCTCCATTATACCATGTAAATGTGAAATCTGCTTCGTCTTCTCCTTGAATTTCAACGGAAACAGAACCGTTCGCATTGGTTGCATCACAAGATGTATTATCAATAATTGATGGAGTTACCGTAAATGTTGGAATAACAGAATTGTCGTTGATGATAACATCTACAAAATCATTACACGTCAAGTCATCATTGGTCACTCTTATTCTATAGCTACCGTCTTCCAAATTAGTGAACGTATGACCGGTAGCCCCATTTGCAACTGAAACGTCCGAAATGGCTACAATTTCACTAGCAAAACTATGTCCATCAAATATTTCATATACGTAACCAGATGGCTCGGATCCATTTGAAGAAGTTGTCACCTTAATGGTACCATTCCCATCTACACATAAATCATTATGTGTGATAGTGGTATTGATATTTGGGATATTTGGGATGTCTGCAAGGGATACTGTCACTGGAGATGTAATACATTCCGTTGTTACATCTTCCGCAGTTAGCGTATAGAAACCACCCTTAAGACCGCCAAATAAACCCGTTGTGTTGTTATCAAGTTCTGTATCTGTGGAGAAACCATCATATAATCTATAAGTATATGATCCAGCCGGTGTAATAAAGCCACTAAGATCTATACTTCCATTAGGTGCTGAGGCATCACAACTTGAATTGGCGATTGCATCAGCTATAGGACATTCTATATCTGCTGTATATGTAGAAATGGATCCTGAGGATAATTTTGCAGTACCATTATGACCGTTTCCACTTTCATCAGGAACTACCGCATTATTTCCGACTACAGGTCCTGCCACATTGTTGAAATTCCAATAAGCTGTTAATCCGTCCTCAGTGCCGGTTAATTCACGACACATTTGTTCATTTATTTCCGATGAGGTGAGTGCCTTGGAATAAATTCTTAACTCATCAATATTACCAGTAAATTTTCCGTATCCAGGGTTATTATCTCTTCCTAAGAACATTGGATTTCCTGTGTCTCTTAGGATACCACTTCCGACATGACTGGATTCTCCAATCAAGACCCCATTAGCATAAAGCGCCATATCACCTGTAGTGCCATCCCAAGTACCAGTTACATGTGTCCATCCAGAGGCAGAATAAGCACTATTTATTCGCCCTCGTCCAGATCCAGTAGTCTTTACGACAAAGGCTAATCCGTTGTGATTATCAGACCATAATAGTACCTGACCTTCTCCAGTTGATCCAGATGAAAAAGTTCGATGATCATTTGCATAATTGTTGGTGGTGAAGTCTGCCCAATAAGAAATGGTAAGGCTATTGGTTACTGGATTTCCAGGCCCAAATAACTGCGGTAACTCAACATATCCCTGACCATTCAGAGTAATAGCATCGTCGGTATCAATTACATTATTCAAAATAAAATCAGGCTCAACAAAACCATCTGTTACTTGAACTGTGGTGGTATCCGTACAAGATGTTGCTGTTTCAGTAACAATGATTGTATAAATACTCGCTTTTAGCTGAGTCATTTCCCATTCTCCTACACCAAAAGCGCCACCATCTGTTCCATTAGGAAGTTTATATTGTGCCAGCGTGTTATTACCGATAAACCACTCATAAGTGAAGCCAGCTGTTCCTACCGCTCCATTCACTTGTGCCTCAGCAATTCCATTTCCAGTGGTTCCACATGATCCATTAGGTTGTGTTTCAGAAGCCGTGAGAATAGGTGCGTTGGCGTCATCAGCCATGGTTGCACTGACAGGGTCTGAAATACATTTAGATATTTTTTCCTCAGCAATAACCGTATACTGGCCGATATCAGAAACCGTGTAAGAAATGCCCACAAAATCTTCTGTTGGTTTCACACTTGGTCCATCATACCAATAGAAATTATAATCTGCCGTATTTCCTCCAACGGAAGCTGATAGAGTACCAGAACCTCCACAAGTCGTTATGTTATTGACAGTAACTGTTGGTGCTGTAGGCTTAATAATACCTGAAATTACTTCCGCACTGGCAGATGAAGGACACCCAGTAAAGTTTTCAATCACCTGAACAGTATATTCTCTAGCAAGCAAAAGCGTTAAGCTATCCCCGGTACCAATAGGAGTAACTCCTTCGTCGGTTATAAACCATGTAAATTCATATCCATCCTCTGTTGAGAGGGTATCATTCGGAGGATTAACTAAAGTTGCTGGGGGAGGAGTTCCATCTTGAGTAGTTGTATAGACGAATGCCGCAACAGCCCCATCTGGATCTTCACAATCTGTTTGCTCTCTTTTTGCATATGCCCACGTAAATACAGAGGGTGTTTCATCAGTAATTACAATGGTGTCTAATGCGGAGTAACATCTTGATGATTCATAAAAAGCTTCTACAATAAATTCGCCTGCAGCCATTTGCGGGAATGTGCTTCCCGTATAGATAATATTCGATGTGTCCCCTGAATTGTACCAGTTAAAAACAAAACCATCTTCTTCTCTAAATTGCTTAACAATGTCAGGGGCAGTGCCTTTTACATTTAAATTATCTACATAATGATGCTCAGCCGTGCTAGTGTTGTGTATTGTTACAGTGACAGTCAGTGTATTACCATTTAGTCCAGAAACCGAGCCTTGACGATAATTAAAGTCGTCATACTGCTTAAATAACTGAACATCAGTCCCATCTACATTGTAATTAACTTGAATGAAATCCCGCCATTGACTTGAAGCTGGTTCCATACCACCATTTTCAAACACATCGATCGTGAAGCTTACATCAGTATGACCCGAAATGTCAATAGCTTCTGATGTCCAAGTAACATTACCTGA
>CAYGTD010000192.1:0-3943 GCA_964352725.1 uncultured Roseivirgaceae bacterium | reverse complement strand
ACAAGTTCGAATCGGTTGTAAGTAACGTTAATTGAGTTGATATTATTGGATGTCTTACATTCTGGAATAATAGCATTTGGTAAGTCATCATAGGTTGCAGCGATGGAAGGTGTTCCGCCTAGATCATTGATAACGATGAATAATTCAAAATCTCCGCCAAATCCATCAATCGTATGCTCTATGGTTATTATATCATCAACTTGAAAATTGACTATGGCTTCTATTTGCGTCTCTAGATAGACAGATCCAATAACGGTTGGGTCTCCTGCATAATAGGATACAGGTAAGCCACCAGAAAGATCAGTATCTCCTGTGTTGGCCATTTCAAATGTCACAGTTATTTCATTGTCAGGACAATCTGCATTAGTGGCATTTATAGCCGCTAGTACAGTTAGAGTTTGTTCAGTACCGTCAGGGTTTATATTTAAATCTGGAGATACGAATTCAACACAACCGTTTTCATCCAAGATAGGTGACTGTGTTAAGAAGGAATTCAATGGCCGACTTGGGTATGGAATAGAGGTGCCATCAACATACTCGCATAATCCTGTAGAGAATTCAACTGAATGATCTTGCACTTCTATCGGTACAGATAAATCATCATTGATATTTACATTATAATATCCATGTTGATTCCAAGTAGACCTAGACGCCATCCAAGCTTCTCCATCTGATTCAAATACTCTTACTTGTGAGTATCTCGTATTGCTGTAAGGATTGAATGAAGTATTATTATTAGTATAACATGTAACACAAATTTCACTTGCACCATCGCCATCTACATCAGCAATAACTGGGTATTCTTCCTGAGTTCTTGAAATACAGGTTAATTCATTTCTGATTCTCTCAGCATCAGAAAGACCTGGACGACCATCGATAATCAAAACTGATGACTCACTTCGGTAAACTGTTTCAATATTCCCATCTCCATCAAAATCAAATAAGGAACATCCAGTAAAGCCAGAAGAACCTTCCTTAATAGGAAGTATCCAGTTCACGGTAAAGTCTTCTTTAAGTGAATATAATTTCTGATTCATCACGAAATTGGCATTCAATTGCCCATCACCGTCTACATCACCTATGTTAACTCTACCTGCTCCTCTAGCGAAATCATTGGTAGGATCATGATAGGTTACTACGTTACCGTTTTCAACGTCCCAAAAGAAAATTGTCGTTTCCCCATTATAGGTTTCTCCAGTGGTTCCTAAAGCACCTGTTACGATAACATCTAGAAAGCCATCAAGATTATAATCAGCGATTGAGACAGAAGACCATTGATCATCCCATGAAGAGTAATATTTAGGATAGTAACGCAGGTTAGGAGCAATATCATCTGCGATATCATCGTCCATATCTCTTACTAGGGTTCTTGTTCCTGTTGCTTCATTAATGGCGTAAATTTCATTTCCACTAATGAGCTCTAATCCATCACAATCTGCGCACGCGCCACCATCTTTTGGTCCAGGGATAATATCTACTGCGATAGTTCCATGCACAAAGTCTCTTTTCCATGTGCCAGAGCCTGTTACGATTTTTGCTCCAGTTTGTGCATTAATCACTTCATTTCGATAATAAAATTCGGCATCACCATCTTCATCAAAGTCTGCTACTCCTGGTAAGCCTATGTGAGATCCAGTAGATTTTATTGCCCAAACTTGACTTAAACTAGGTCCAGAGGGGTCATAGGTTAGTAGTACTAAATCATTCCCCTTATCTTCTACCACTAAAAGTTGTGCAGTTTCGCCCCCCAATACATTGGCAATTACGACGGAATTTTCTGGATCGAAACCAACATTATATTGTACTAAGGTGACTCCAGTTTGGCCATTCAATACGGACACTGTTCGGTCATGTTTGTTTGGGATAACTACCTCAGGAATACCATCTCCATCTAAATCTCCAATACTAGGTGAGCCATGACTAGTCGCCGTTCTATCAGCTGAACCCCATTGTTCACGAATGGCAAAGGTCGTAACGTCAATCTCCTCTGAGCAAGTGATAGAATTACCGAAGTAAAAGTCTTCACATTCAGGATTGTTGGAACAATCATCATCATAACAGTCAATTAAGCCATCACCGTCATCATCCATACTGTTTCCACAGTCTGATTCAGTCTGAGCCTGTATTGTAAATGCAAAAAGTGAGAAAATAGTTAATAGAATAAATTTTCTATAGCTGTTCATTGTGGTAGTTGAAATGGATACTGTCATAAATACACATTATAGGTATAATGTAACCCTTTGACCAAGGTACTTAAACCCCTTGAAAGTCAAAAGATATAATGATTCAATGTAAAAATAGCTTAAACAAGCTCTCAGAACTATATCAATAAAAAATATGATTTTTTTTAGAGAAGTATTTTAGATAAACAATATGGTTTTGCAGTTGAAACTAGAGGTGATTTAGACTAGCGAGCTAATAAAATACTTCCTGATTTGCTTATATCTTCGCCATTAGGATCATTGCTGGTGCACTTAATAACATAATAGTAGACACCCTCTGGGACAGGGGATCCATTGAAATTGCCATCCCAAACACAATTTTCATCAAACTCTGATGTGACTAAAATATTTCTGCCTCGGGAATCGAAAATGTAAGCCTGACAATTAAATTGTGGTGAACTTATATTGTAAACTTCCCAACAATCATTTTTAAGATCCCCGTTGGGAGAGAAGGTTTTCTTTGGTCTGACAATATCAATTTGAATAACAACTTGAGATGATACCGTACAATTATTAGTATCTGTACCAGTCACGGTCACAAGAACTTCTTGTTGATCAGGAAAAACTCTTACTATGTTGGATGTTGGATTATCAATTATCTCTGCCGGAGACCACTGCACATCCGAAACTAAATTATCTACTTGTAGATTAATGAAGAATTCATTTTCTAAGGTCACCGAGTCATTAGATATATCAAACCCATCTTGTGTTGTAATGTCAACAGTGCTAGCAAAATTAGTAACAGTAAGAGTGTCTTTGACAGTACAGCCTGTTGCTGTTGTAATGGTGGAAACAGCCCATACCATATTCACATTTGCAGGAGTACTTACACTTGCTGTTGCAGTGGTGACTTCACCTAAAGTATCACTTGGAGAATTAGCATTTATCAATGCCCAATAATATGATGTGATATCAGCGCTATTTGGTGATGTGATACCTACCGTTAAATCGTCACCTTGACATTTTTCAACTCCATCAACTTGATCAAAAGTAATAGTAGGAGGGGCTGATACTTGAACTGACATAGATGCCGTATTTCCACATCCTTTAACAATGGCAGAATCATACCCAGTTGTTAATGAAACCTCATAATCTCCCACACCGGGGAAAGTGAAATTTGAGATAGAGGAAGAATAAGATTCATGTATTACTGCGTTTGCTGATGTTTCTATTACCCAGTAATATTTTAGTGTAAAACCATTTTGTCCTGTAGAAGTAGAGGTAAAATCTGTTGGAAACCCATCACAGACTAGTGTATTGTTATCAATTGCCGATACAGGAACAGTTAATGCATTAAGTCTTTTTACTTCAGTAGGGTTTTCACACATTGTGCTATTGTCTGTCACGATCACTGTGTAATCACCAGTTTGAGATGCGGTTATTTGACTGGTAGTTCCTAGGTTACCACTTCCATTCAACTGCCATTGATAGCTGAAACCAGCACCTAGATCAGGAATAGATAGCTGAACCGAATTACCAACACAAAAATTGTCAAGTTCATTATTAAAAATGGAAAGGCTAGGAGCGTCTGAAACTTCTATGTCTACGGTTGCTTCTAGAGAGTAGCAACCTCCTGGTTGTTTAACTCTTAACGTGTAAGTGCCGCCATCGGCGAAATCTGCATTGGTTACATCTACTGTTTGAGTGGTAGCAGTACTTCCATTTGGGAGTATCCATTCATACGCTTCTAGTCCAGCAGATGTATTCAATGTAAAATCATC
>CAYGTD010000191.1:0-7307 GCA_964352725.1 uncultured Roseivirgaceae bacterium | reverse complement strand
GTGGTTGGGGATCCCGGTGTGTTCTATGAAGACGTGGAGCCAAGAGAAATAGAAGGGAAAATATATGACGGAGTAAAGGTTTCTTATGATTCTGGGGTAGGAGATTCACCAAAGGACAATTACATTTTGTGGGTTGATCCCGCTACAAATTTGATGGAATGGCTTATGTATACGGTGACATTTAGAAGTGGTGAGGCAAGTGAAAGCTATAGTCTTATTAAATACGGTGACTGGAAAAACATGAATGGGCTTACCCTGCCAACAAAACTAGAATGGTACACCTACAAAGACGGAGTAGTTGGTGAGCCAAGAAATGAAGCAGTTTTTGAGGACATTAATATTTCAGTTGACGCTCCATCTGATGATTTGTTTGAAATGCCAGCGAATTCTCAAATAGCACCTCCACCTCCTAGCAATTAAAATATTCATCTTTGATAAAAGGGGGATTAGCCAATCTCCCTTTTTTTGTTTTAAGCTATCAAGTTGTTTCTAGATACCTTTGAGGCTCACCCTATACTACTATGCGCAACAATTATTTAATTTCTTTCATTATTCTGCTATTTGGACATGTTCTTTCGGCTCAAGAAAGCGCTGGTTCACCGTTGGATAATCTTCCATCATATATTAAGCAAGTCACTTATTTTGGTGAGCGAGCAGACTGGTCGCATGATGGAAAGCGCATACTATTTCTTGAAAAAACATTTGGAGATGTGTTTGAATTGGAGATTGAGACCGGTATCATTAGGCCAATGACTCATCATTTTTTTCATGAAGGATATGTAAGGGCATTATATCTATCGAATGGAGATATCCTTTTGTCAGGAGCTCCTACCTTCGATGCTGGTGATCCATGGAAAAGTAGAGATGCACGGAATACGGAGCTTTGGATTTTGAAACGAGACTTGGCAGGGCCACCAACTAAACTCGGTATTCACTGTAAAGAGGGACCTGCAGTATCTAGAACAAAAATGAGAATTGGTTGGTCATTAGGGTCCACTATTTATGCGGGTGATTTAGAATACAAGGATGGTCGCCCAAAACTAAAATCGTGGAAGCCACTCTTTCAATCATCTCAAATGCCATCTCCAGTAAAAGGGTGGGATATTGAAACTCAAAACTTCAGACCTAATGATGAAGACGAACTTATATTCTATGCATTTGGTGGAGAGTCCGGATTTCAAGCAGAGGTTATGAGCTATAACATTACATCGAAGGTGTTCAAAAATTACTCGATTAGCGAAAAATCTTATGATGAAGCTGAAGGGGCATTTCCAAATGGCTTGGAAATATTAATTGAAAGTAACCGACATAGGATGAACTATAAAGGGATGAAGGAATTTTTAAACCTTGACATCTATCGATTAAACCTTGATGGTTCTGGGGATGCTACAAGAATGACATATTTCAACGATAATCCGGAATATAAGGCATCAAATCCTGTAGTGAGTGATGATGGAAAATACATAGCATTTCAGCATGCACATGCCGAAGACCCAGCAGGAGTTGGTAGAGGCATTTTAGTGTTGGATGTAGAAGAGTGGGAAAAGCGGCAGAAGAAACAAAAAAAATAGCCTCACAATATGCGAGGCTATACTATTTCAGAGTTTGATTCTTTTATTAATATCCTACCATTACAAATGCGCCCCAATAGAAAGGTTTAGGATATTTTTCTTTCAATCGTTTTTGAGCGGTGATAAATGCCTTGGACTTGTCACCATGCGTTAACCATTCTTCATAGAAGTTGGTCATTAATTCTTGTGTGGCGTTATCATCTACTGACCACATGGACATGATCAACGCTTCTGCTCCAGCAATTCTAAATGCGCGTTGAAGACCATAAACTCCCTCTCCATTTTTTATGTCACCAAGGCCAGTTTCACAAGCAGAGAGAACCACGATTTCGGTACCGTCTAAATCTAGATTCATTGCTTCAAAAGCAGTGAGTATACCGTCATCATCTCCTTGTTCATCTGCCAGAATTCCTGTGCCTATATAGCTGTTTGCTCCAGCCATAATCAGTCCTGAACGTAGCAAAGGATTTTCTACATAAGAATCTTCAATGGCTTCATCGGGATCAATTTCTAAGAAGAAACCGTGCGTTGCTATGTGTAATGTGCTAGGCCTTTTTAGCTCTTTGATCTGGTTCTCTAGAGCCGCATTGGAGAAATAAGTTGTCGCTTTTCTGTCTTTATTTTGATAGAGACTATCTATCAATTCCACTTCTCTTTTTGTTCCTGGAAGTAATGCCAGCGCATTGTTGGCCTTCATATATCTAACCAAGTTTCCACGAATTCCTCTTGGAATAACGGTACCTCTTTCAATGCCTCCTGCTCCACCACTCCTCATGCCTCTATCTCCTCCTCTCATACTTCTATCTCCACCGCCTTCTTCTGATTTTATATCTGTTCCAAGATTATAATTTGGATAGCCAAAAAAGACACTTCCACCATCATTATTCACGGTATTATCAGCCAATAAATCTTTTGTGTTGGTGACCACTTGTAGATCAAATTCATTAATCAAGTATTCATTGGTCTCAGGGTTTCTAAAAGTGTAGATACTTACTTGATTATAAACACCATCTGGAGAGAAGTAGATTTTTTTAACACCTTCTAGTTTATTAGCAATTGGCCTCCAAAAGAACCTGTACGAATAATTTTCTTTTACTTGATAACGAATGGCATTTCGATAATTAGCAAGGTATTTGTTCTCCATCAATTTGCCATTTCTTAAAATAACCATTTCTGGATAGTCCTCGGTATCATGCTTCACGATCAAAGCAGCATAGTGCACTTCATCTGTGAAAACGCCAGCAGAATCAGCTACAAAATCTTTATATCTAACTACTTCAATAGCTACCTCGCCAGGTTTCAGTTTACTTTGTACATCTTGCCATGTAAGTTTTCTGTTGACGAAATTTTTTCCAAAGACATCTGAATCGGCGCTTAATTCTTCTTCCAGTTTATTGGAAGATGCTGTTAACTCTTCTATTTGTGAGTTTCGTTCAGTTAAATCCATACCCGTAGAGCTATACAGCTTTGCCATTCGCTCTTTCTGACTAATCCACTCTTCGTATTTACCAATTAGTGCTTCGTCTCCACTGTTCAGTATACTATTTCTCACTTTCGTAGAAGCAGACATGATGATACCCTTCAGTGCTAGTTGGTAATTATAGATTTCTCCGATAAGCTCTTTATCCTCACTTGAATTATCCTCAATGAATGATATGTATTGCTCAAATCCAGGCTTTAATTTGGTGTAATAAAATTTGGTTTTTTCTTCTTCTGTTAAAACAGGGAAAAAGCTATTTATCTGAGTAAAGTAGTTGTCGAAGGTTTCTCTATAATATTTAAGCGCGTCTTTTATTTCACCCTTTTTCCAGCTTAGAATAGCCATTTGATTCGCACTTCTGGCAAATAAGGGATGATTCTTTCCTAGTGTTTTCCTTCGAATTTCATACGCTTCCCTGGCTAATGGTTCAGCGTTTTCAATCTCATCATATCCCATGTAGGCATCAGCCAGAAATGACTTGGGGTATGCGGTTTCATAATTATCATTACCCAGCACTTTCTCATAGGTCTTAATAGCACTTTTACCAAAATCTATGGATTCATCAATCCTTCCAGATTTGGAATAGAGTAAAGAGAGTAAACTCTCAACTCTTCCATAATCAATACTTTCCTTACCATTACTTAACTCAAAAACGGACATTGCTTCTTTTAGCTTTTCTTCAGCTTTTCCGTACTTTCCTGAATATAGCAAGGTTCTTCCGATATTATTTAGACTGATGGCGTAGGTGAAGGATTCTTCACCGAAAAAATCCTTGTTAAATGCCAAAGCATTTTCTTGAATTCTTATAGCCTCGTTGTAGTTGCCAAGGCCAAAATAGACTCTGGCTTTATTTTCTGATATCCCGATACTAGCATCTTCATTATCGCCTTGAAGTCTGTCGATGATACTAATTGCCTCATTATATACTTCCTCTGCCTCAGGGAGCATGCCAATGTCTTCGTACATTCCAGCAAGGCTGTTGAGTGTAGATGCATATTCAAATGAGGCATCAAAACCATTTTTTTGAGCAGTTTCAAGTGCATCAAAATAGTATTTCTTTGCTTTTCTATTTGACCCCTGGATGACATAACAATCTCCTATTGATTTCAAAAGACCTATTTCATCCAGTGAATTTTTTGGAATATCTTTCTGAAGTTCAGTTAAGACTTCAAGCCCTTGAATAGGATTCTCAAGTTGTAAATAGAGATCGGCTAAACTCATCATAGAGGCAAAATAGATTTCATCTTGCTTTCCATATTTTTCTGCATCAAGCTTAACCACTTCTTTTAGTATAGCTTCTGACTTACTATAGTTTCCCAAATCCGTATTAATCAAAGCAATGAGCGCTAGAACCTCAGAATTAGTCTCCTCAGGCTGAACTTTTTTTCTTAATTCAAGCTCAGAACTATAATAATCCAATGCTTTTTGAAGCTCTCCTAATTCATAATAGTAGGCTTCCCCTAGAAATGAATACATGTTGGCAGCTACAGTATCTTCATTGTAGAGAAAAGTGGCAGTGATTTCATCTTCACTATCGAGAATTTTTTGATAGTCGTAATCAAGCCAAGCATCTTCCATCTTGTAGTAAAATTTCTCAGTTTTTTTATCCTCAAAGGCATATTGTGCCGATATTGAAGTGGAAATAACCAGAGCTAAAAGTATATGCAATAGTCTCATTTTCGTGGTGTTGATTTAGCGGTCTTATTTTTCTTAACTAGTGAATTTACTAAAGCAATTTCCAAAGGAAAAATGTATTAGCGGGTACTTGTCTAAGTGAGATGTAAAGGAATGGTTTTTTCTGGGTTACTCGTGCGCTAAATAGGAATGTTAATCGAATTTAGATAGACTATGATTAGTAAATAATTCACTACAGTTACCTAAATCAATTCGCTAGGAAGATTTTTTTTAATACGGAAATAACCAGAATAAATTAAATAATCTTATGAAATGCTGGTCTTAGATCAAAATCGTGATTTGCGACATAAATAAAGCCCTTTTGTAGATAGCTCACTTTAAATCATTTATAGTGTTAATAAGATTGTTAATCGAAATGTTACAATCCTAAAATTATTTTGACTAAATCCTACTTATTTTAGTCATTATTTCAATCGATAAATGAGTATTTATACTTTTTATTGGGAATAATATCTCTCTAAATTGTGAGATTAAACTTTTTGCCACCTATTAGTCAACAACATGCTATATTCAACTGTTCGAAAAACGCTTGCCTTAGTTTTTTTCATCTCAGTTTCATTTCTTTTTGGCCAATCATCTAGTCAAAATGGAACATCTTCTGGAGCTTATGCTATTTCTACTAATTCTAATTTGGAAATAAGCGGAGATGTTACTTTGGAGGCCTGGTTAAGACCCAATGCTCCTCAGTCTAATATCGGGAATGTATTGATGAAAGGAAATTATGGTTACGCCTTTGGAATTATGAGTGATGGAACTATCGCTTTTTGGCAGAATGGTTCTCAGAATTCAGGTCCAGAGTCAACATCTAGTATTGTGCAAGATGGCTCTACATGGACGCACGTTGCAATTGTAAATCAGGGGGGTGTAGGCACCACTTTTTATATTAATGGAGTAGCAGTTGGGTCAAACGCAACAGGCGGATCTTTTCAAGTACAAGCAGGAGATCTTTATATAGGTAGACAAGGGTTGTGTAGTTGTAATTGGTTCAATGGATTAGTTGATGAGGTAAGAATTTGGAATGATGTACGAACTGCAGGTGAGATATCGGCTAATTACGATCAGGTAGTATCTGGAAGTGAACCAGGTTTAGCTGCTTACTACCGATTCAATGAAGGTTCTGGTACAACCATTTTTGATGAGGTGTTAGGAGCTGCTCAATCGGTAACGACAAATGCAATTACATGGAGTGCTACAGATGCTGGAGTTCCGGGCTGCACCGTCAATGATGAAACAGTCACGGCTACTACCTCTAACATTTCTTATGGTTCATCTACAACCATTACCACAGGTAGCTCCGTCTCAGGAGTTACATATTATTTAAGAAATGATGCTGATAACTCAATAGTCGACGGACCAGTTGGGGGCACGGGGAGTGGCTTATCCTTCAATACAGGAAATCTTACTTCTTCCACTACTTTGAATGTAATAGGTTATGGAGGAAATACACCTTCATTTGCAGCTCAGGCAACTAACCCTTTTGGGTTGACTTCAGCTGGAGGTAGTGGATCGTATGGCATTGTAAACTTTGGAGACCTTGATGCTGATGGTGACTTGGATATGATGTCAGGCAATAGAGACGGCTTTAGTTATTATGAAAATACAGGCTCGGTCGCCTCACCTTCTTTTGGATCGCGTCAGGACGCTCCATTTGGTTTAACTGCCCCTGGAGCAGGTAATCTTTACCCCTATACTGATTTTGTCGATTTGGACAATGATGGGGATCTGGATATGATGGCTACAGATAATAGCGGTGATTATCATTATTATCAAAACACTGGAACCGCCTCTTCACCTGCTTTCGTTCAATCACTTAATCCATTTGGCCTTGCTAATAACGGGGATATTTATACATGGGGAGTATCTTTTGCAGACTTAGATAATGATGGAGATCAAGACATGATTGCGGGAACACATGCCGGAAATTATTTTTATTATGAAAATACCGGCACTGCATCTTCCCCTGCCTTTGGAACTGCTCAGAACAATCCATTCTTATTGACAAGTACTTCAACCAATTATTCTTATCCACAGTTTGTGGATATGGACGCTGATGGCGATTTTGATATACTTGCCGGAGATGTTAGTAATGGCTTTTATTACTATGAAAATATTGGTTCAGTTAGTTCTCCAAACTATGCAGGAGTTACTACCAATCCCTTCGGATTAACGACAATTACCAGTTATGCTACACCGGGCATTGCGGACATTGATGGCGATGGCGATTTAGATATTCTTTCTGGCTCAAATGCCAACGGTAACTTCATCTACTTTGAAAACACTGCTGGAACGTCTTGTTCATTGGAAATGAGTCAGATGGCAACCGTAACAGTTGACCCTCCAAACTATGCTTTAGATTTTGATGGAACGGATGATTATGTTGATTTAGGAACAGCCTTTAATACACTCGATGATTATACCTGGGAGTTTTGGATCAAACATGATGGCACAGCTCCACAGTGGTTTTTCGGGGTGACTGATGGCACCACAAATGAAAGGATTCAATTAGAGGTCAATGCTGGCCAGGTCACCTATGGGTTTGAAAGTAGCACCAATGCACAAGC
>CAYGTD010000190.1:0-7310 GCA_964352725.1 uncultured Roseivirgaceae bacterium | reverse complement strand
CTTTGACTATTATCGAAAACGTCATGCCCACTGGAAAATGTATGGACTTGATTTGCCAGACTCAGTGCTGAAAAAAGTCTACTATCAGAATGCGCTAGAAGTGATTCCTGGATTGGATCGTAGCTTGTTTCCAGAGAACTAGATTCTCATTCTCATTTCAACTAGGTTTTTGGAATATCCAGCCTTTTCATAAGCTCTAATAGCTGAATTATTTTCATCATAGACTTCCAGTCTTATTTCATTGAGGCCTTGATCTTTTGTCCAATTAACTAGGGCATCATTCACCATCTTATTAATTCCTTTTCCTCGGTGCTGCTCTTTTACAAACATGAATCCAATGTATCCAAACTGATCATGATCAAGGTAGGGTTTGGCAGCTTTAATTTTTACGTATCCAGATCCAATTATTTCATTGTCAATTACCGCAACAATTACCTCAGCTTTCTCCGAATTGATCAATGCCTCTAAATCGTAATAAGTAATTGGATCTGTCTTTAATGTGGCATCCATGGGACGTTCATAGGTGATGATTCCTTGCTCAAACGCTAGAAGAATAGGAAGGTCATTAAGGGTAGCCGATCGTGTAGTGACATTGCTCATGTGCTCAGATAGTTTTTCTAGATTCTTTTTTTTCTGCTTGTTCTTTCCTCGAAAGAAAAGTCCATGCAACTAGCCGACTGGATTTATTTCCTTGCCCCATTGAGATCACTTTCATGTCTTTCACTTTTGCATTTTTTAAAGCATCTTGTACACCTTTAAGGTTGCTCTGCTTAGAGAGTAAGGTGGAAAACCAAAGACAAGTATTACCAAATTTTTGACTTTCCCTAATCATTGTTTTAATGAACTGGTTCTCACCGCCCTCGCACCAGAGTTCCCCATTTTTTCCACCAAAATTCAAGATAGGCTCTTTTACTTTTTCTTTGCTCAGGTTGCTTAATTTCCTAAGAGTCCCTTTCTCAGCAGCATCAGCAGAGGCATGAAAAGGTGGGTTGCAAATGGTTAAATCAATCTGCTCTTCCATTCTAATCACACCATAGAAAATATCCTTTGGATTGGCTTGAAGCCGAAGTTCTATGTACTTTTCAAGCTGATTGTCTTTTACAATTTTTTCTGCTGACTGAATAGCGGCTGGGTCTATATCACTTCCTATGAACGACCATCCGTATTCTTTATGACCGATCAATGGATAAATGCAATTGGCGCCAGTACCTACGTCCAATACTTTTACTTGCTCTCCCTCTGGCATTCTGCCAAAATTGGAGGCGCAAAGCACATCTGCAATGTGATGAATATAATCTGCTCTTCCGGGTATAGGAGGGACTAAATACCCATCTGGAATGTCCCAATACTTGATGCCATAATGATGATTAAGCAAAGCCTTATTGAGTACTTTGACTGATGCTGGATCAGCAAAATCAATAGATTGGTCATTGTATCTATTGAGAATGATAAATGAAGACAATTCTGGAGTAGTTCCGATAAGCGCATTGAGGTCATAGCGTCCTTGGTGCCTACTCCTAGGGTGAATTTTTGAATCTTCTTTTTTCTTGGTTTTTTGTTTTGGCATCAGATCAGCAAAGATAGACTTTTGAATTCCTTACTTTTTGTCTTTTCATCTATTGCGTCCAGTTTATTATCCTCTATCTTCGCATTGCTCTGGCATAACTATACAAATTTGAGAATGTAACCAAAATTGGGTTTGTTCGGTGCAATAAATCAGGCCCCAACATTTGCTTGCAAATGTCCACTCTTCGGAAGGTCAACAGGGGATCATTGACGGTACTGACTAACTCAAAATCTTTCTATAAGAGGTTTGAGATAGAGTGTCAGAGCTTTTTTTAATACTCCTTCCTCTCAATCAACTTAGTACTAATAATCTTAATATCTGCTGTAGGACGGTCATTGTCATTCGTGTTTACTGCTGCTATTTTATCCACTACTTCTATTCCTTTCACCACTTCTCCGAATACGGTATAGTTCTGATCTAAGTGAGGAGTTCCTCCAATGGTTTTGTACACATCTCGATGATCCTTAGGGATCAGATAAGGAGCTGTATTTTCTCGATCAACCTTCACAAGGTCCGTCAATTGATCTGTAATAGATTGCAATTCTGTACTATCACTTTCTGAATAGTTATCCCACAGTTCCTTTCTGCGCTCAATCAACTCCTTGTTGGTCGCATCGTTTTCTACACGGTTCATTGCTAACCATTCATTGATTCTATTTTCCTGTACATCGATTAAGCTATCGCTTGTATAGACTCTTCCCTGCACGATGTAAAACTGTGTGGAGCTAGATGCTCTTGCAGGATTGCCATCTCTAGCCGCTCCTAATGCACCTTTCTTATGAAATAAGTTGGGTCTGAATTCCGCAGGAACAGTATAGGGTAGATCTGCTTCGCCAAGCTCAGCATCTGAATCACTGGCAATACTCTCAGGGTCACCAGCTTGTACCATGAAATTTTCAATGACCCGATGAAATAGAATGCTGTCATAAAACTCATCTTTCACCAGTTTGATGAAGTTGTCTCGATGAAGAGGTGTTTCATCGTATAGCCTAAAAACCATGGTTCCCTTATCGGTTTCTACCAAGACATCCGGTGTTTGAGTGGCTTGCTCTTTTTCGGTCTTTGAAGTACAACTTACAAGAGCAAAAAAGATAAAAGCAAAAAGAGGAGATTGAATTTTACGGACTAGCATACAGACTAAATTTTTAAGGAAAGTTAATGGTTTCGAAGGAATAGCTTTCAATGCACGATTTGTGATTTCTGAAACCAAGGTTGAATTAGAAATTCTCTTAACAAATGAGGATTAAAATTAAATTCTTTCTATGTGCTTGGTTTGCATATTATTTTAGTGCTAGTTGGTCTTTGTTATTTTTTCTAGGACTAATGGCTGATTGAATTGCTTCACGATCTCATCCAAATAATACTTTACTCTAGAGTACTCCGCTGCAGAGTATGTAGACTTTTTAAACTTATATTTCCCTTTGGTTGTCAAAATATCGTTTTCAAGTGAGTAGTTAAGATGGATTTCAGCCAAATCATTATCAAGTTTGTATCCAATAGGAATATCAGCTATTAAAAAATTGTTTGGTATTTCTAATGAAGATTCAAATGCATTTTCCCAAGGATAGATAAAATCAATTGGATAAATTCTCTTTTTTTGAGTCAAGCTGTTTTTAGATAGAGGCAATTTCAAAAAAGGTCTTATAACGATGTTATTACCTAATTTCTCTGTTTCATATCTTGACTCGAAGTGCATTGAGTACGGATATTCAATTCGATTGTAACCGCTTGTTTTTACTGCTCTAATATCTCCAATCCTGTCTGAATAATATGCTTTGATTTTTAAAGAATCATCTTTAAACCTTTTACGAACTGAATATGATTCATATTCAGTATTTTGGACTGATACTTGAGTTATAATATCCATACTTCCAGTATCAAGACTCATTCTTACTATGTTCTTTTCTATTGAGAACACCGAATTATCTAAGCTAATCCATCTTGGCGTATCTTCTTTTTCAACAATAAGCCCTTTTTCATTATTACACCTTATTGGGAGTTTATTATATGGTAACAGGTCTTCAGTTCCATCTGCAAGATAAGGAGAGTCTGTATTGATCAACGCAATTACATAATTCGTAAAGTGATCAAATGGATAATCATTGGATATTTTTCCATGATCCCTAGTGCTGAGAATTAATGGTTTAGTATTAATTCCAGCTTCATTGAGAAGAGCAATCATGAACAAGTTTACATCAGCATCATTGCCTGTTTTTTTGTTAAAAAATTCTTTAGCTGATTGCGAGGCGTACTTACCGTAATAGCCATTCCATTCAAAACTATTTTTAATATATTCAATTATTTGTTTCGCCTTATCTCCATCATTCTTGCCACTTAATTTCAACTCATCTGAAAGTACTTTTTTGGAAATTTTTGAGCTGTTCTTAAGATATTTGCCAAACTTCTCATGTTTCATGAGTGATTCATTTAGTTTGGGCCATGTGGATATAACTTCAGAGGTTCCCCCTGTTGGACTATGAAACTTAGCAAGTTGAAAGTCCATTTTAATGATGTAGTCATTAATGGATGAGATGTATGTTTCATCCTTAAAAGCAGGAACATCCTTTAATACATAGGTATGCACATAATCTTGAAATTCTACCCCACTACCAACATTGCTTCCATAAACTTCAGATACGCTTCCCCAAGTCCTTTTCTCTTTTGCCACTACCGAGTTTTGAAAATCAAATCTGGAAATGCTTTGAACAAGGAACACATATTCATAGAATGGAATCATACTGACTTGGTATTCGCTGTAAACAGTTGGAATCTTGTCCTGAAAAGTCCAATCTGGTAAGTTGAAATGAAATGGAGTTTCTAAAACGTAGCGATATTCTAATATAGCTCCGTCCTGTACATCTGGGAAAACGAACTTTTTGTTATGCCATCGTTCATTAATTAGTTCATCATAGATAGTTGACGGGTCTAACCGCTTTTGGGTCAACCTGCCATCTATCTTATTATAGGTTATCGCCTCAATAGATTTTACACTTTCAGTTTTTCCATATCCATCCACATAATAGGGAATTGAAACTTCAGTGTGTTGAGATTCAGATTTATCAAATACCTTGATTCTTTTATGTCTCGTAAATCGAATATCATATCCCCTGTCAGTATCAAAAAAAATAGATTCTCCTATATCAGAGAGAATTACTGCTTTTGCGTCCTCGTCTTTTTCATACCCCTCCATCTCAATCTCTTCTTGAGATATCTTCCCGAATTCTATTTCTTTTGTTTGGGAATATGCAATTTGACTTAAAAGGAGACAGATAATTAACAAATTTTTCATTCAATAAGTATTACTGTTTTTTTCTTATAGTTATTAATTGAATCTATGAACTTGTAGAAATCATCATATTCTTCAATTGAAATAGTGTTGGCAAATAAAATAAATTGTTCAACAATTGTAAGTTCTGTTCCAACTATTGTATGATTTGCGTAATAAATGCCATAATTATTTTCAATTTTGATTCCATCAGGAACTTGAATTACGCTTTGTGCTAAATTACGTACATCATAAACACTTCTATCGGACTTACTAATTGGGAAATTTATAATGACATCCTGTTTCCGATTATCGGGTTTTTCAAAATCTGGTAATTCAATTCTGAGTGGATTAATTACTTGAAATGATCCAATCTGCCGTATAATAGATGAAGAAAACCCATTAATACTTAACTGTAAGTAAGTACTATCTCGGCTAAAGTCGACAATATCCCAATCATTAACCTTAAAATCTTTAATCCCTTTTTGATAGTTTATATAATTATTTTGAAGCTCTTTATCATTTTCAGAAATGAAATATCGGAAGTTTTCAAATTCCTTTCCTCTGAAGATTAAGTTAAGGTCAATAGATGCTTCATCACTACTGACTATATTAAAAATATAGTTTCTATCAATATGCACATCCTCTACTGAAAGTTTAGGTGTTTTGATAAGTTGACTTTTCTCTCCGTCAATTACCAAAGCATGTCTATTTTGAGTGAATGTTCCGAGGTAACCAAAAGGTAAAGAGTTGGAGGTATTCTCGAGCCAAATTGTGTCCTTTTCAAGAGGAGCCATAAGTATTACATGATTAAACTGTTGGCTGGGAATGTTTTGATTGATTTCTACCTCATTTTCACCTGCCTTTATGATGCTATAAAATGATTCAATTCCTACACTCTTAAGCATTGCTTTCATGTAAGTTGTAAGTGCTTTGCAGTCACCGTATTTGTTTTCGCAAACATATGATGCAGGATAACTTTTTAGTCCACCCACATCTATTGCAACATTGACATATTTTGTGTGATCTTGCAAATAATAGTAAAGGGATTTAATTATTTCTTCTCTATCATTGATATTAACTATCAACTTTTCAACGATCCGTTTTTCTTGCAGTGTTATTTGATCTGTTCCTTTATTTAATTCGTCCAACCAAGCACCAAAAGATGACCATGAATCTGCCTTACCCAACACATCGTATTTAAAATTGGAAGGAACAATTACAACTATAGGCATTAATTTTTCTATCGGTGGCGAGTAAATTTCATCTAGAGTTAAGTATTTCACTTTTGCAGATCGCCATCTCAATAGTTTTCTATCCTCTATCTCAGATTCCTCGAAAGTTAGATTTTCAGGTGAATTAATCTGAATTGAATAGCTTGATGGAATGCTAACTTCAAGTGAGCTATTCATTGAGGTAACATTAGTATAATATAAAGGCGTCCACCAAGATAAGTATAGATATTCTTCTTCTTCTATTGTATAGGAATATTCAATTCTGTAAGGATACTGATTCCAGTATAGATCAAATTCCGTTATTAAATCATCCTGATAAAACGCTTGATTAGAAAGATCATTACGAGTAATGAGTTCCTTCTTTTTTAGTTTTCTTACTATATCTCCTTCTTCATTGGTTAGAAGAGCGTAGTTGAATAAAAATTCTTCACGAGGATTGTGTCTCAATTCAACATGTGAAAGCCAATTTTCTTGCTTATTATTTATCTGAATCAAGATCGTTTTTGTCGTGCTTTTCACATCATTGCCATCAATTGTGATTTTTGTTTCATAATTAACTATTTGGCTAAAAGCTACTTGAGCTGATGTTGCCATTAAACAAGCGAATAAAATATGAGTTGAAAGTTTGGTGGTCAAAGGGTATATTTTTTGGTTAATGCTAATTATGCCTATTGATATAGATGGCGCTCAACTTTGCAAGTGCTCATCAATTTGGAAATTAAATAGTACTTCCAAAGTAGGCGTGATCAATCAATTACTTATAAACATTCTATACATTTCGTTACTTTTATTTATTACGTTTCCTTTCAAACACTTCTGTTCGCGTTATTTGCTCTTCGAGATTCCATTCAAAATCAAATCTATTTTTTAGAGATTCTGCTATTTTCAATTTCTGTCATAAACTTCAGCAGGTATACAAAACTCAAACTTTGTTGTTCATCTAAAGAAATGGCAGGAGAACTATCCATTAATAGTTGTCCTAAATATCCGAATTGAGAATGATTTCCACCTTTAATCAAAACCAGCTCTGTGTTTTCGGGTAATTTCCTTTTGTTTTCCATCACTTCTCTAACGCTAGCAAGTCCATCGTTTTCCGCATATAGTTTTATGCAGGGAATGGTTTGATTCGATAAATCAATATCACGGGGATGGGATGTCCCCATTAAAAATAGGCACTCCAATACTTTTTTGTTTTCATACACAAATTGAGCAGCCATTTTACCGCCTTGAGAGTGTCCTCCAA
>CAYGTD010000189.1:3037-7332 GCA_964352725.1 uncultured Roseivirgaceae bacterium | reverse complement strand
TAGGATACTGATCTTGGAAATTATTATTAGATTTTATTGGATAATGATTTTGTATGGGGTGAAGTTGGAGGTAAGTTCCCTGGTTTATATGGGTTGGATCCAGCTCAGGGAATCCCAACGGCAGAGACCTGTTCTGGCCCGTATGCGATAGAATCTGATCGATGTTTTTCTAATCGTATAAGCTGGAGAACACTCGAAAATCAAGGATTTGAACCGTCGCGAATGTTTTTCGAAACAATACCTTGGATGAATGAAGATGAATGCAGATCCAACTGGTTATGTGATTTACCTTATGGGGAGGGGATGACCATGCTAAACGAAGACCCTGAATCATTTGAAGCCGTTCGTGGTAGCTGGGTAAATATTAAGCAGGAGATTTTGCTAAATGATGAAGGATTATCAAATGGGTACTTAAAAATATGGTTCAATGATGCCTTGGTGTATGATGAGCAAGATCTGAAAATTGTTACATCTGATGCTGTTGAAATATTTGGCATTCTATTTCATACACTGTTCGGACAAGGATTTGATTTAACACAAGGCTCTCCAATCACACAATATGGTTATTTGTCAGATTTTATCATTGCAGATAGCTATGATCGTGTGTTGGAAATTGAGAATTAGATTCATATTGGATAAAAGGAAATCTGAAAATGATTTTTCTTTTTATCACCCATTACTAAATTTCAATTATTTGAGAGATTACAACATACATCTCGCTAAGATTAGAATGAGCTTTTAAGGTTTCAAACCATCAAATTAGATGAGTGCCTTTTTTATTCTATATTTCTTAAATGAAATTAAAGTGGATATTTATTTCTCTCCTCACAGGCCTCATGCTAGAAGCATTTTGCCAAGATGATAAAGTAGATGAATTACTTAGTCATGGAAATGCTATCGTGCATGAAAATCCTGATTCAGCAGCTTCAATATTCAATAGAGCCATTCTAGATGCTTATGATTCCTTATCTCTAATCAGAGGTCTTAATGGGTTAGGTAATGCGCTTCAATTTCAGTCCGCATATGATAGTGCTATATCCATTTATTTAAGAGCATTAGATATCGCTAAGAGAAATGATTTCACCAGAGAGGAGGCTACACTTCAAAATAATCTTGGATCATTATATTTCACCTATGGTAGATATAAGAAAGCTGAAAAATATTTGAATAAAGCACTGCCAACTTTTGAGGATTTGAAAGACACCATTTGGATCACTCGTACTATTATAAACTTAGCCGGAGTGGATTATATGAATGCTGATTTTGAGGCCTCCCTGTCAAAACTAAAAAGAGCTGCGAAATTGAGTAGCGCTACAAATAATCTACAATCTGAAGGAGGAACCTATAGCAATATTGCATCAGTATATGAGTCCATAAATAAACTAGACAGTGCAATTATTTATATAGATAAGGGTATCAATATTCTTAAAAAACTAAATGACAAACGCTCAATAGTCATGAGCTTAGATATGAAAGGGCGCATATTTACCTCGCTCAATAATTATCCTATGGCTAGAATAGTTTATCAGAATCGGTTGGGGTTGAGTAAAGAAATAGGATATACACAAGGCGTATATCTCTCCTACGAATCTTTGAGCAAAACAGAAAAAATGCTTGGAGACTATGACGCTGCATATGAGGCCCTAGAATCAGCCATGACTTGGAAAGACTCGGTGCTCAATGAAAAGAACCTTTCCAGAATCAATGAATTGGAAATCAAATATGAATCTCAGAAGAAAGATGCTGAAATTCGGTTATTGACGCAAGAGAATCAAATCAAAGCAAGTCAAAGAAATATTATGATTATTTTTATTGTGGCCGTTTCGGTCATATTATTATTGACGATCATACTTTTTGTGCAAAAGCAAAAAGCAAATAAAATTCTGACTTCTAAAAACGAGATTATTTCAAATAGCCTGGCCGAGCGAGAAATTCTTCTCCAAGAGGTTCATCATAGAGTTAAAAATAATCTACAAGTAGTCAGTAGCCTACTAAATATTCAAAGCAAATTCTTAAAAGATAAAAATGCTAAAAATGCGATAATCGAAGGCAGAAATAGGGTGCAATCCATTGCTATGATTCATCAGCGGCTCTACAAAAATGATGATCTTTCTAAAATTGATTTAAAGGGATATCTTGACGAACTATCCAGATCGCTCTTTGAAACCTACAAGGTTGATCAAGATGAAATTACACTTCAAACCAATATTGAATCGCTCGATTTGGATTTGGAGACTTCTATTCAAATTGGATTAATAGTTAATGAACTCATTAGTAATTCACTCAAACATGCATTTAGTAAGTCCTCTGAAGGAATTATCCAATTAAGTCTTAGTCAACATGCGAGCAAATACCAATTGGTCGTTTCAGATAATGGCAGTGGAATAGATGATGAAGCACAACTTTTAAGCTCCTATGGTTTTAGAATTGTGAAATCGCTCATTCGAGGTTTATCGGCAGAAATGAAACTGAACTTTGATCGTGGCACATCGATAACCATTAACTTTTAGACATGAATCAAGCAAAAAGCATCCTGATTGTAGAGGACGAACCTATCATTGCTGATGATATTGCTCTTTCACTGGAAGAGTTAGGTTATGATGTTGCTGAAACCTTAGATTCTGGTGAAAAAGTGCTCACTTTTTTAAAAAATAATTCACCTGATCTCATTTTATTAGATATTAATATAAAAGGATCTCTCGATGGGATTCAATTGGCTCATGAAATAAATGCTCATTTTAACATACCCTTTATATACTTGAGCTCTTTATATGATGCTACGACAATTAAGCGTGCAAAAAACACCAGTCCTTCTGGGTATATTGTTAAGCCATTTAAGGAGTCTGATCTTCAGGTGCACATTGAACTTGCTTTGAGTAAAAAAGCCATAGTAGACAAGCCAAAACCTAATTCTGAATCACTCAATCATCTTTTTGTGCGAAAGGAAGGAGCGATCATTCCTTTAGATTTTGAACAAGTAGACTATATAGCCGCGGATGACAATTATGCTGTATTTCATATAAAAGAAGAAAAACATATTGTGTCCAATACGCTGAAAGAAGTGGAAGAAAAGCTCACGAGTCATGGGTTTTGTCGAATACATAAAACCTATCTGGTCAACTTAAGGAAAATTGATCGAATAGAGCATAGTGTGGTTTTTGTCAATGATCAGATGTTGCCCATCGGCAAAGTCTATCGCAAATCTTTCATGGGTCGTTTGACGATCTTTTAGGGGTGTATACTCATCGAGTAGGTCGTTTACCCATGTTTTATTGATCTAGACTTGTTAAGGCTCTCTTTTTGGTTGAAAAACAATCAAACTATGACACAACTATATCTAATCTTATCTCTCATGATCTCTTCATCTATCATATCCGCCCAAGGAACTGGGAAGGCCTATATCAATGGAAAGGCCATCTCCGAAATAGATCTTTCTGCAGATGTCTATGAGCTTGAATTTATGATTACAGATGAATCCATAAAGGATGCTTGGATGGCTAAAGCTAAAAACTTTCAATACGGGGTAGAAATCAAATTTCTGCAAGAAGGAGGGTGTGATCTTAATGAAATTCATCAATGGCAGGATGCGGTAAACGGTACAAGTCTCGCATCATTTGCTAAAGAGAGTAAAGCCTTTAAAACAGAAATTGATGGGATGAAATTTCTAATTTCTAATGCGATCAAAGACTGTGCGTCATTGCCTTCAGACCTTCAAGTTGCTTTCAATTTCATGGTGCTGAATAAATCTGGAGCGCTTAGCACTGCATCTCAAATCATCGTGCGAATGCCAGGAAATGCAAAATCTGCAAGTCTTGCGGAAGCCTCAAGTCAAGCACTAGCCCTTTTCTCTAATGGAATGGCGTCAGACAGTTACAATAATCAGCCACTAAAAAAATCGGTAGAGTCTTACATGGAAAGCAAATGGCCAGATAAGGACGTAACTACAGTGCGTTTAACAAGCCAAAAATTTACAAATTTGGCCCAAACTGTCTTTGATCTTGAAGGGTACTATATAACCCGGACATCCGACGGAAATTGTAAATACAATAGCTTTTACGGAAAAGGAACAGAAAGTGGGGATCGCTATTCTATTACGTTCTTCAATAGTATGGACCCTGAAAAGGTAATTGATTGTAGCATTTCAGAAAAATTTCAGAATTTGTAAATCGCTAGCCGATTGCAATTCTTTTTTTAGCTGGAAAGTCGTCCATTTAATGGGCGGCTTTTTTGTTTCAAGAGAGGTGCTCAAACTAAAGTAGGAAATGCAATAAGCTTTTGCGAAACGACTCTACGTG
>CAYGTD010000189.1:0-3027 GCA_964352725.1 uncultured Roseivirgaceae bacterium | reverse complement strand
ATTTAAAATCAAGATTAGTATCAATTTCCCCAATGTTTCTAGTTTGATTTTGAAGGCCAACCGAACAAGGATACCTGGTAAAACGTTTTCATGATATGGAGCAAAGACCCGTAATCCCAAAGGCAAAAGTAAACGCAGAAACTAGTCTAGAAGAAACCTTTCAAAATGAAGTGCTGAGACCTATCATAAAGATGAAGCATGATTTGATCATTGCCTATACGAAGCATATTCTTGCCAAGAAATATGATTACTTTTCCTTAAATCAAGAGCAGAAACTCAAATATTTAAACTCTTGCATTGAGCAAAATCAAATGCTTAGGAGTGAACTGAGGGGTGTGGTGATTGGCCAATTTACAGTAGATGAGTTTGAGCGATACAGTAAAATGATTAGCGCCATCAACAAGCGAATAATGAACATTATCAAAGAACGAATGATTGATCATTTGGAGGTACTGAGTCAGCCATCATGAGGTTTTGATCCTATGGTTGCTATCTACACAAACCAGAAGTAGGGTTGTTTCGGTTCTTGAGGAAGTGAAAGAGGCACGAGTTACAAACTCGTGCCAGCAGGGGGGTATTAGTTCGGTCGTATCGCAGTAAGCCATCCGTTAATATTTGGAGTCGCAACTGTATATATCTCTGAGTTTATACTGTCAATTTTCACTATTGAATTTCCATTAATGGCAAAAAAATAGTCATCCCTAAATGCCAATGTGTATAATGCAGTTATTCCAGTTAATGCGATCGTATCAATTTTAGACGTAACCATATTTAGTTTAAGGATGGGGTCTATTTCACCATTCACAACATAAAAAATATCATTACCAATAACTGTCATATCTTGAATGGTGTTAGAATTTATTTGAAAAGTATTAATTATGGAGCCATTAGACCTGCTAATAAGACTTATGGAAGCTCTATTTGCAATAAAAATAGAGTCTCCAACTACGGAAATTCCTTCGCCAGTCAAGTTGGTGAATATCTCTTCAATTTCTCCATTATTGGGGTTGATTCGATAGGCTATCTCTTTATCATCAAAGCCCAGTAACCACAGAAAACCATCGCTATAATCCAATCCATGTGGTGATAATAATTCATTTGGAAGATCTATTTTAACTTCTACTTTAGAAGTAGCTTCGTTGAATAAATATATTCCACGTTGGCCTTCACAAGAGGAATATTGTCTAGATAAAATCCACCATTTTTTCCCTGTTTCGCTGAGATTAATCTGATGATAATTTTCAGTTGTCGAATCAACTGAATTTGGACAGGAATCAAAAAGTGAATTAACAATTACTTCTTGTTCTACAGGTATTATTTCATTTTCGTCTTCACAAGCTAGAAGTATAATGAAAAAAGCTGGGACTAAGTGTTTGATTTTCATTTTAAATTTTTTGGGAGCAGAGGACAATTATTGTGCCTTAATTACCATTAACTCCCAACTATTCTGTAAGCTGGACTTTTCAATTTCTATAAAAGTATCCTTTCACACTACCTTTTGCAAATAGTCTGCTTGATGCCATGATTTCTATCTTCAGAAACCAGAAGTAGGGTTGTTTCGATTTGTGAGGAAGTGGAAGAGGCACGAGTTACAAACTCACGCCAGCAGGAGGCTGTTTAATGTTCTTTTCTTTCATTCTCAGTATTAACCATTTAAGAGCAAGTATCAGCATGGCTAGCCAGGCTATGAAAGTTAGTATGCTTTTTAGAACAGTAAAAGAACTTGATATAAATACCAACGATTCAGAAACCTCTATTGATTTTGAAATCATAAGAATGACACAAATGTTTTCTGAGTAATCAGAAATCATCGCTAGAAATGGAATAACTACTATCAATGATCCTATTTTACTGTTATTATTAGCAAGGCGAAATAAAAGACTACTTAGAAATAGAGCCAATAGAAATGGATAGAGAAGATCTAAAAATGTGAGTTGAGGGAATAGGTATAATTGAGTAGTTGCAGGATCCAGGTTGTTGACAATAGATTTCGCCATTGAAACTGAATAGCCAAAAGTTTGTAAGTCAAAGGCTTTGGTCCCTATTTGATCATTGATAACCGGGAAAGTAAAAACCATCATTGATAATAACACAAGATGACTCACGACAAAAAGAATACAAATACTCTTTACGGAAGAAGTCTTTTGAAGTAGCGACGATAAGATGGACATAATAATTGCTTTGATTGGAGTCAAAGGTTGCCAATCTAAAAATCGATTCCATTAACAATTGTTAAGGGTTAAGATTGAGTTCTCAACCTGCTCAAAGAAATGGTTGTAATGCCTAAATACGATGCTATATCAGCATGTGGTATGAGGTTTTCTATGTTTGGATAATTCTTCCTTAAAAAGGACAATCGATCTTTTCCTTTAAGAGATGCTAAAGCTATTTCTTTTTGAACCTTCGCCATGAGTTCATTTCGTAATACTGAATTTCCAAAATCTCGAATGGCTAGATCTTCTATCATTAATTCCTCAAACGCTGTAGCATTCATCGTGGCAATTTGAACATCCGTTAATGCCTGAATATTCATCACTGATCTACCCTCTTTGTTTCTTGTAGTGCTTGGTGAGAGTATTGATTGTGACATAAAAAAAGAGATGGTGACAGGTTCACCTTCAGGGGTCGTAAGGAAACTTTTGCAGATGCCATCAGTGATGAAATACTCTAGATTATTCTTTTTACCCACTGAGGTGATTAATTCTCCTTTTTTGTAATCAACGTATTTAACTAACCCACCAATCTTCTCCATTGACTTCTCAGAAAGGGGAGCTACAGAATGAATGATTGGGCTAATCTTATCGTACATGATCTAAGTAATAAAGGCTACCAAATATCCGAAAGTTGGACTTATCATATATCCATAAATGTATCTTTTTGCACCAGCCTTTGCAAATGACCTGCTTGATGCCATGTTTTCTGTCTTTAGAAACCAGAAGTAGGATTGTTTCGATTCGTGAGGAAGGGGAAGGGGCACGAGTTACAAACTCACGCCAGCAGGAGGCTGTTTAATGTTCTTTTCTTTCA
>CAYGTD010000188.1:0-7341 GCA_964352725.1 uncultured Roseivirgaceae bacterium | reverse complement strand
TTTTATATTCATCTATTCTTTCTTGATCTAACAAGCGCTTTGATAGCTCAAGTAACGCTTCAATAATCTCTTTGGAGAAAGGATCGTCATACCTGGCTATTTCAAAATACTTAATAGCCTCTTCATAGTTTTGTTTGGCAATTTGCAACTTTGATAAGTCCTCAGTGGATTCGAAATAGAGATCTCCGATATCTTTATGGGTTTGACCTACCAGTTGATTTATGTTTGAAGTTGGACTTAGATCAGAAGCTATTTTTAAGAACTTTATTCGGTCATTATACAATGCTGATTTTTTAATAAAATCGTTCTCTTTTCGAGCCAACTTGCTCATATTATCGGCATAGTCTATCGCTAACTCGTATAGATCTGATTTGGTCTCTTCCAATTTTGCAGGCCATACGTTTTCATATTTCTCGGAGTTATTTATATCAGAATAAATATTCTCTACTGTAATCCCGGCTTGAGTACTTTCTCCATCTGATTTCAACAATTCTAACTTGCACATACCTCGGTACAAGAAAATTCGAGCTAAAGAGGCCGTTGGCAAGGCATCCCTCAATTCATATCCTTTATTAAAGAACGCAATGGCCTCTTCAAACTCTCCTACTTGATACTTTTGAATGCCTGAATCCACATAACTTTGTGCTTTCGTTATGAACATTAAAGACGATACTAATAGACAACAAAATAATCTCATATAGCTTTAACAGCTTTTTTTGAATCCTAATTCCCAAACTATATACACCATTGTCACGCAAAAGTAAGCACACCACTAAAAATGTCTAAGAAAGATACAATCATATTGCCTGAAAAGTACTATCTAGACTACTTCAACTATGTTTTGGAGTTTGTAGAAAGGCAATATGATCATGTACTTGATCAGCCCGAATATTTGTTCTATCAGGCGTTTCGTGATCTTTCAGAAGATGCCAAATGTTTGTACTTACGATTTTCGAACAGAAAAGGAGATTTCTTTAGAATCAACAAATTATCCTATTCCGAGATTCTTGATCTCCAGACAGCAAAAGAAGAGCTTCTTTATACTGGATTTATAAGCATCAATGAAAATACAGACACTGCTCAGTTTAAGTTGTTTACCAAAGCAGAGCTCCTCTCCCACTTTGATTTTTTAGACAAGGCACAAAAAAAAGAACACTTTCTACTAGAACTCACTGAAGTAGATATTCCAATACTTCACGAGCAAGAAGAGATCGCAGAGGTATTAAAAAGTGAAGAAGTAGATTTTATCAAAATGCTCTTTTTTGGTCATAGAGGTGGTCGCATGACTGACTTTGTCATTAGAGATGTAGGTAATGTGAAAATTGAAAAACTAGATGAAACTAAATTCAAACCATGGTTTCAGTCGCGAGAAGAAGCGCTATCGGTGATGCATATTTCTCAACTGAGGAGGATGATGTATGAAATACAAGAAGCTAACCTCCCATTGGAAGAATACCTAGAAGAAATGCCATGGAATGTATGGCTACAATATCCAAGATCTGCCAAATCAGCAGAAAAACTTCTATTAAAGATTGCCTATTACTTTGAGCAAATGGCTCAACCAAAGGAAGCTTTGAAATACTATTCTTACACCGATAAACCTCCAGCAAGAGAGCGTAAAGTACGTTTGCTTGAAAAGCAAAATCAAAAAGATCAAGCAATTGAGATCGCAAAAACAATGTTGGATTCGCCTGCAAATGCTACAGAACTAACATTTGCAACCGACTATTTAAACAGATCAGGTATTAGAATAAATAGAAGCATGACCGAGCGACTAAAGAATGCTCCTTCTATTTCGCTAGCAAAAGATCCTGACATAAAAGTAGAAGATGCTGTTATTCAATATTTTGAAAAGGAAGGATGGAAAGGGTTTCATGCTGAGAACTACCTATGGCGTGGAATCTTCGGACTCCTATTTTGGGATATCATTTTTGATACCAGTCATGGCTCCTTTCACCATCCGTTACAACGACAGCCCTCCGACCTGAATGATGCTGCATTTTTTGAGTCAAGGGTAGGATTGCTAGAAGCTCAGCTAAAGAAATTTAAGAGCAGAAAAACACTACTCGCATACCTACAAAAAATTCATGACGAGAAAGAAGGAATCTCCAATAGATTCGTAGGATGGCACGAAACATTACTTCCCTCCATTACTGCAATGATTGAGAAAGTGCCTCTTCAAGGACTAAAAAAAGTAATGTTAGAGATGTCTAAAAACATGAAAGACAATAGTGCTGGATTTCCTGATTTATTCATTTGCAATGAAACAGACTATCATTTCTATGAGGTAAAATCACCGAATGACCATCTATCTGCGCAGCAACTATTTTGGCTAGATTTTTTGGCCTCATCCAAAATCAAGGCCGATGTGTTGAGAGTAAACTATATTTAAAAGTAATAACCTACCAATCTAGCCACTCTTTAAACGCCGTAGCTTTCTCACTGCTGACGAATACTTGCTCATCTGTAAATCCCTCTAATTCAACTAAGAGCTTTCCTTTAAAATGTTTATGAACAGTAGTGATATAATCGGCATTAATAATGAATTGTCTGTTGGCTCTAGTGAAGTTTTTTGGGTCGAGCTGAGAAGAAAGATCATCTAGCGTAAAATCTGACAAGTAAGTTTTGCCATGTTTGGTTACGATATGCACCACTCCGTGTTTGCTATGAAAGCAAATGATATCTTCAGCACGAATGGCTAGCATCTTTTCGCCTTGCTTCACAAGAAAGCGAGCTTTATACTTCGTCTCTGTTAAAGAAATTTGCTTGAGTAAAGCTGAAATATCTAGCTGCTGAGGTGGGGTCAATATCAAATTTTTATATTTATTCAACGCTCGATCTAGTTCTTCTTTCTTAATGGGCTTCAGCAAATAATCTATACTATTTACCTTAAATGCTTTAAGGAGATATTCATCAAAAGCCGTAGTAAAAATAACAGGGCTTTTTACTTCCACTTGCTCAAAAATCTGAAAGCTGATACCGTCACTTATCTGAATATCCATGAGAAACAAATCAGGCGTTTCATGATTCCTAATCCATTTTATAGTGTCCTCTACGCTATCCAGTACTTCTACTATTTCAATAGAGGGATCTATCTCCAGAAGGATCTTTTCAAGTCTTCTGAAAGCAGGGGCTTCATCTTCTATGATCAGTACTCTCATCTTTTTCTTATACTACTCTCTGAAATAAATTCAGAGTAACGGCTGCTAATTTTTTGTCATTCTGAGACTAGCCGTCCGCACTCGATTCAGAATCTTTCTTCATCTCTTCTCCTCAATTAGGTCAATCAAAGGAACAGCTACCATAAAACTAGCTGCACTGGTGATAATATCGATTTCTTTACCTCCAAGAATTGCATAGCGTTTTCTTATATTATCTAATCCGGTCTTAGTTGATTTATCCAAAGAATCTTTTTTCTGCAAGTTGTTTTTCACCACCACAGATGTGCCATTTTCTATGTAAATATCAATATGCAAGGGTTTCGCTTTTGATACCACATTGTGTTTAATAGAATTTTCTGCAAGCATCTGCAGTGTTAGTGGTGGGAGTGAAAGATGATGATACTTTTTTTCAATATTAAATGTAAAAGTAAGATTATCTGGGTACCTGATACGGAGTAAAAACAAGTATGATTTTACAAATTCGAGTTCCTCCTGCAAGGGCACCAATTCCCGATCCTTATTTTGAAGAATGTACCGATAAACATCAGACAGCTTTTCTGTAAAAGTCACAGCACTTTCAGGGTTTTCAGGAATAATGGTGGTGAGTGTATTTAGACTATTAAATAGGAAATGTGGACTCATTTGATTTTGAAGTACCTCATATTGTGTTCTTATCTGTCTGTTTTTCAACTCTTCATTTTGCTGAATAGTGACTTTCCACTTTTCAAAGAAATAGAAGGCTTCATAGGAAAGCGTAACCACTGTTGCTGCAATTAAATTGAATGGTAAATAAGCCATGTGTTCTCCAGGAGAAAACAATTCATTAAATGTAGCAAGGCCAAATATTAATTTGAGAGGTATTCCCCCCACAGTCATCCAAAATAGGATACCAATCCCCGAAAAGAACAACCTCTTAGTTGTACTACTTATTTGAGGAAATTTTCTTCTAAAATAAAAGATAAAAAAGCAAGCTCCATTCCAATAAACGGCAGTAAAGCAGAACGAAATAGAATAGACAAATAGTCGTGAATTGGTTGACATATGTTCAGGATCTGCCAACATGCTGATAAAGGCAATAATTGGTATGCCTATCCACCTTATATGTACTTCTCTCAATCTCATTTTTCAAATAATCCTTAAAAATAAAAAGATGCAAATGGACAAAAAGATATAGATGAGTCAAACCCAAAAAATAATGAATGAATCGGGATAATTAACCTGCCAAACGGAATTAAGTCTACTCGCTATTAATAACCAGTTCAAGTTAAAAATAATGCGCTTCAACAACTTTAAAGGCAACTTAACATTAAAACTCCTTTTACACATTGACTCATACAAATAGGTTAGCCAAAAAAAACTAACAGACGCATGAATACTCAATCACATTTAAAATTGCTTACCACAGTTCTAATGCTAATACTGATGGCAAGTAAAGCGCTATCCCAAACACAAGTAGTGAAGGGAGTTATACTGGATTCTCAAGCCGAATATGAATTGATAGGAGCCACTATCACTTTAGTAGGTTCTGATCCCATAGTAGGAGATGTAACAGATATCAATGGCAGTTTCCGAATAGAAAACATTCCTGTAGGTAGGCAAACTTTCTCTGTTCAATACATTGGTTACAAAAGCATTTCGGTTCCCAACGTACTTGTCACAGCAGGTAAGGAAGTAGTCCTTAGACTATTGCTCGAAGAATCCGTGGAGCAACTGCAAGAAGTAGTGATTACCGCAGATACCAACAAGGATTTGCCTATCAATGATTTAGCTAAAGTAAGTGCAAGAACCTTTAGTATAGAAGAAGTCAATCGATTTTCTGGAGGAAGAAATGATCCTGCTAAATTAGCTGCTTCATATGCAGGAGTAAGCTCTACTAACGACGCAAGAAACGATATTGTCGTAAGAGGTAACTCCCCTACTGGCTTGCTTTGGAGAATAGAGGGGATTCCCATCGCTACCACCAACCATTTCAATACACTAGGAACTACAGGCGGTCCAGTGAATGCGCTTAATACCAACATGCTGAGAACATCCGACTTCCTAACAGGTGCTTTCCCTGCAGAATATGGAAATGCCAATGCGGCTGTATTCGACATCAATTTCAGAAATGGAAACACAGACAAATTCGAATTCACTGGGCAGATGTCGGCATTTACTGGCTTAGAATTCATGGCGGAAGGGCCAATCAAAAAAGGAAACAACTCCTCTTTTGTCACTTCTTACCGGTATGGCATTGCGAGTCTTGCCGCTACGGGTACATCGGCTACTCCTTTCTACCAAGACATTTCTTTCAAAGCAAATTTGGGAGACAGTAAACTTGGAAGATTCGAAATTTTCGGAATTGGAGGCAAGAGCTCGATTGATTTCTTAGGAGATGAGACAGATGAAACCGATCTTTTTGCAGACCCAAGTGTAGACTCTTATGTCACAAGTGAAATCGGTCTTATAGGCCTAAGCAATACTTTGAGATTTGGAAAAAACGCTTACTTAAAAACATCATTAGGAGCATCAACTAATGCCAATGAGTATTTGCAAGACAACAGAATTTTAAATGATAATGATGAATTCATTAAAAAATACAGAGCTACGAATGTGAATAACAGAGAGAATAGATACACCATTACCTCCACGTTTAATCAAAAGTTTAACTCGAGATGGTCACTCAGAGCAGGCTTTATCAATGAAGTGTATGACATGGATATATTTACAGAAGACCGAGACAGAAGAGTAGATATACCAGATAATAACAATGACTCCATTCCTGATTACTATTTGATTGTGAACAGCTTTAATGAGCGCTACAATCTGCTACAGACATATGCCCAAACGGAGTATAAAGTCAACGATAACCTCTCAGCCACATTCGGAATCCATGCACAGCATCACGGATTCACAGACGACTTTATGCTAGAACCGAGAGCGGCGATCAGCTGGCAGCAAACTCCCGTACAGCGATGGAGTCTTGCATACGGCCTACATGGTCAGGCCATTCCTGCACCTATTCTTTTCTATAGAGAAGAGACCTCTCCAGGAGTCACTACTCCCACAAATCAGGATTTGGGATTTATGAAAGCTCATCACTTTGTGCTAGGCTATGATCGAAACCTTGGAACCAACTGGAGACTAAAAACAGAATTCTATTATCAAAGGTTATACGATATTCCGGTGGAGAAAACAGCATCTAGCTATGCCATTATCAATGAAGGTTCAGACTTCATTTTCCAAGAAAGAGGCTCACTTGTCAATGAAGGAACAGGATTCAACTATGGGATGGAAGCAACTCTTGAGAAATTTTTTAGCGATGGATACTACTTATTGCTTACCACATCACTTTTTGAATCTCAATATGAAGGAAGTGATGGCATCCAAAGAAATACTGCTTTTAATAATAACTATGTAGCAAATGCACTCTTTGGTAAGGAATGGAAATTTGGTTCCAAAGGTCAAAACGCTTGGACATTTGATACCAAAGTATCTACTTCCGGAGGCCGGCCTTATACGCCAATTGATTTACAAGCAACCAGAGCTAATACAGGAAGGGAAGTAAGAATGGATGATATCGCATACAGCGAACGGTATGGAGAGTATTTCCGATGGGATTTGAAGTTGGGAATGCGTATTAATAAAAACAAAGTCTCACATCAGTTTTTTGTAGACTTCCAGAATGTGACCAATAGAAAAAATGAATTTACCAGAAGATATAATCAAGTAACTGATGAAATCAATCTGGTAGAGCAAATTGGCTTCTTCCCTGATGTGATGTATCGAATCCAATTTTAACCCGAAAAATTCGAGACTTAGTTTTTTTTGAAAATTAAAAACAGCATGATTTTAATGAATCAATTTTTAGACTGGTTAAAATAATCCAAGCAAATAATTATGAAAACAACACATCAAACTAAAAGGGATATTCATGTATTGGTATTTGGAACTAATATTCACAATGAAATAGATGTAGAGAAAGCTGGATTTGTACTGAATAATTACACATCGATCCTGAGATGGACAGTTGATTTGCATGATTGGGAGCGAGTACTGAAAGTAGAAGCTTTCACTCAATGTAGCTATCTCGAAGTAGAAAAATTAATTGGAAACCTTGGCTTCCGCTGCTATGAACTAAGCCATTAAAACAAAACCAATACTTTCGTGTTTATATCTTTCATTAAGCCAGTTGTGGTTT
>CAYGTD010000187.1:0-7363 GCA_964352725.1 uncultured Roseivirgaceae bacterium | reverse complement strand
CTATCGTATAGTCCTTTTGGATATTCAAGCCACCTGCATCTGCAGATTGGATGGTAATATCAAATCCGGATCTATCCTCGAAATTCAACTTTTGAGTTGTAAGTAGCTCATTCCCAACAATCTGGAAAAATTCTGCATCAGACCCAGTGATACTATAAGTGTGAGTGTCATTTAAGTCTGTGTCTGTAGTAGTAAGAACTCCCACTAGTGATCCAGCGACAAGCTCCTCTTCCACACTCTTTTTGCTTAAGGTCAATTTAAGTGGACTTTCGTTCACATTCTTAACCGAAACAGTAAAGTCTTTATCAAAGCTCAGGCCACCGTCATCTATTGTTCTGATAGTGAATGAATATTCATTTTCCTGTTCGAAATTGAAAGATTTAGCTATTACAATTTGATCGCCATCGATTGAAAATAAATTCGCATCACCAGCTACAAGACTATAGGTGTGTGTGTTTTCCTCATCTAAATCCACTGAAGATAAGGAACCTAAAACAGTGTTGACAGATTCATTCTCATTAATTGATAGGGCTGATAGAGCAATATCTGTTGGAGAACTATTCTCAATATCCTCATTCACATCTAAAATTTCAATATTAAGAATTTTTTCAAATGTATTACCAAACGAGTCTATCGATCTTAGTCTTACAGAATAGGTTGATTGACCTTCAAAATCGAATGTTGTAGCAGCTCTAATCGTACCGTCCACAATAGTGAAATTGTCTCCATCATTAGCAAATCTGGCATTTCTTTCCCCAATGGAATATGAGGATTCTGGATTAGCCTTACTGTATTTATTTCGCAAGAATGATCCCTCCCGCTTTGAATAAATATTGGCACCACCAACAATATTTCCATCTGTTACAATTTCGTAATTGTGTCCATCGCCTGTATCCAAATCAACTGAAAACGAAGCTCCAACGGCTGCACCGCTAGCAAGTCCTTCTGGTACAGAAGCATTACTCAATCCTACATCTGTAGGTGCATTACTATCATTAACCTCTATCAATTGATTCGCATTAACATCATAAAGCATTTTTATCGTGCCAGAAGGCCATGTAATTCTTATGCTATCAACGACGGCAGTCATTCCTAATCCAAACTCAGCCGTCAAGCTGTTATGGCTAATTAGACCAGATATTGGGTTAATTGTCCGGTACTGAGTGTCTGGTCCATCAAATAGTGCAATTCTTGCTCCAATACCATCAGCATTTGAGAACTCTCCATTGAGCTCCATATGCAACCAATTATTTCCGTTTCCTTTATTTCTATACAATAGATTATGAGCATATCCTGAACCTCCAGTTCCTCTAAACAGATCAAGATCTCCATCTCCGTCCATATCTGCTAGAGACATCCCTGCAAATACTCCCCCCTCAAGTGGTGGAATTACATTTTCCAATTGAGTAAAGGTTCTATCATTATTAGATTCAAAAACAAAGTATCCATTAGAAGCCAACATAAAATCCAATTTGCCATTATTGTTAATATCCCCAACGGTAGAGATTCTATGGATATTTAGCGTTACCCCAAATGCTTCAGATGATTCAACTTTTGTGAATGACTCATTCCCATTATTGAAATAGAAAACAGGCGAGTTATTAACAGGAATTGCCATTAAATCTAGCCATCCGTCTTGATCAAAATCAGCCCAATGAGCTCCTCTCACACTTATTGCATCTTCTGTGATAGCATTACCCTCAATTAATTCAAATGCTCCATTACCCATATTTCTAAAGAACTTTTCATTTCCTGGATTACTATCATCTGGTACATACAAGTCTTGGTCTCCATCATTGTCATAATCGACCCAACTAGCAGTCCATGCGTTCATGCCGGAATTGTAAAGGGTTTCGTAGATGACTCCTGAAGTAATGGACTCCATGGTTCCGTCACCATTATTAATGAAAATAAAATCTTGTCTTCCCTGAAAAAACTGACCAGCTAAGAAAAGATCCAAATCGCCATCATTATCCATATCACCCCACACACTCTGCTCATTACTGTAATTCTTAGTGAATTCAGGCACATTAACTTTGGAGAAATTCAGATTACCATTATTCTTAAAAAGTCTATCATCACGGTCTCCTGAGCTACTATTCAACTGTGGAATGAATACGTCTTTTAAGCCGTCATTATTAAAATCGATAATAGCTGTAGATCTAGAGGATATTCCTCCAGTGACAAGACTTATATCAGTGGCCTTTTCGAAAGAACCATCCCCATTATTTAAATAGACATACGGTTGATCAGCCAAGAACAGACTTCCATCAAAATTCGGCACATTGGATACGATCATATCTAAATCTCCATCATCATCTAAATCTCCCCATGCATTACCATAACTCCAATTTGGAAGGTCAACTCCGGTGATATCGCCAAGCACTTTTTCAAACATGTAATTTCCGTCTATAGATGCATTGGCACCTACGATATTACTCACCGTTTCTCCTCCTCCATCTAAACTCGCTCTCAATCGGTAATTATAAAAAGAGGAAGGATCAGTGTTTTGATCTATATAAAACTTTTCATCCGCTGACAATGCCGCTATGTCAGCAAACTCAGAATCATTCTCTGAACGTTCTAAAACATACCCTGCAGAAGAAATTAAATTACTCCATTCTATACCAATTTCGCTATTCCCGATAGGCGTGGCATTGATAATAAAACCTGAAGTCTGAATTTGTTTAGTTATTTGATTATTCGAAGGGTCACTATCATTGGCTCTAATAATCTCCACTGAAACATCGAAAGCATCAATTGTATTGAAATCATACAGTTCTTGGAAAGATATAGTAAGATTACGATCTGGGTCAATCTGATTAAATATCGTAATAGTATCTTGAAATACTCCATTGACTGCAAATGCCACATCAAAATTGGTTTGAGTAAAAAGGCCCTTATTCTCAATTGTAAAATTCACATAATGCTGTGCAGAAGGAATTACATCTGCAAAATTGATTGACGTCACGGCTAAGTCATACTCCACATTGCTTGATTCTTTATTTAAATAGAATTCAACATCCACTGTACCGTATCCACATGCATCGATAACACCCTCTCTCAGATAGAAATTGAAAAGCAAATCGTCTGAATAAAATCCAAGACTATCTGCTGTCCCTAAGCCACCACATCCGAATCTATCATCCTGATTGTTGTTAAAATAAACTTCTCCATTTTTAATGATGAGAAAATAATCAACATTGGCGATTCCCTGACTTTCTAAATAAGTCGCCTTGAAACTCCTTGTGGTATCATCTACATATGTAAGATTTACTTGATTTACCCCATTGCTACTAAATACATAGCCATTGTTAAAACTAGCACTTACTCCAGCGTCTGTTGGGGCTGCTTGTTGCAAGGTGTAGCTTCCTGTAAATGGAATAGGAGCTATATTTAGCGTACTTTCTATGGTATTATTATCCCCGAATTCATCCGAAGGCAATGTAACTTCTGCACGTAGTACAACTTCCGCATTTTCATCAAAGTCATAAGTTGTATTGAAAGTGTAAATCAGTGTTTGTCCAGCAAGGATCACCTCTTCAAATACTTCCTCTCCAATCAACACATCATTGACATAATACGTAACAGGAAATTCAGCTTCCGCGCTTGCCCCAATATTGGTTATTTCAACACTGACTACTCGCTCACCGGAGGCTGTTCCTTTCGGCTCAACAATTCCAGAAATTGCTAAATCATGAATAGCCGCATCTGAGACTTCAATATCATCAATAGCTATTGTTGCTGGAACACCTCTAGGAGGATTCTGCACCCAAAACTCTAAACGAATGATTTGATCAGTGAATTGACTAAGATTTACCCTTGCCCCTTTATAATTTGAATTAGCACTTTCTTGCTGCTCTCCTTCTAGTCGTAAGGCCTCCAATCTTCCACCAAATTCATTGATCACATTTACTCTCAAAGTAGCAGTAGATGTACCATACATGTGGTAGAAAAACTCTAGCTGAGGTGCGTCATATTCTGCAAGATTAATTTCTCTAGTTAGCATTCGTCTTGATTCATTGAAATTACCATCCATATGAGTATATGCATAATTGCCACTCCCTAGGGTATTGTCTCCAAGTGGTCCTGTTTGATCAGGAGAGGTGCTTCCATTACCTATCAACCACTGACCAAAGGAATCATCATATCCTAAAGGAAACTCTGTACTTCCATCAAAGGATTCAGCATATGGAAAATCAGCTATTGCCTCATAACTTTCAACAGATTCAGTATATGAGTCGTTTTCAGGGAATTCATCCCCAACTAAACTGACAGTAGCAGATATTTCATAGGTCTCACCTACTGAAAAATCAAATGGGACATCAAATAATACTTGACGGCCTTGACCTTGTAATATTTCAGTATTAAAAGCCTGAGAAGCGACTTCCACTCCATTTACGGAATAACTAACCTCATACTCATTCTCAGGTACGTTTCCATAATTGTACACGAAAACTCCTACTTGCATTTCTTGACCATAGAAAATAGACGGTGGGTTGGTTACATCTATTACTGAGAGATCATGCACTTCTGGTAGCTTATTAAGAATGAATGCAACATCATAACTTCCTAAACCGCAACCCGATAAAATATTGTCTTTGATATTTAGGTAGAATGTATCTTCATTGGATAAGTCAATGGATCCTTGAGTATCAGCCGTTCCAAGGAAAAGACCAGGTCCTCCGCAACTTAGGTTCATATTTTGCATATCATCGAAAACTGTTTCAGTTCCAGATATAGTGAACGTCATTTCTTTGAATCCAAAACCGATATAATCCGCGCTAAATTTCCTTTGTTGATTTCCAATATCTTCCAAATAGATTTCGGATCTGATTGAATTAAACATGAATCCATTTCCGAAGTTACCAATGACACCCTCACCTGTCGGGACGGTATCCAATTGGATTAGTTCATAAGGCCCTGCAAAGCCATCAAGTATGGAGCTGTTGATTGTTTTTGATACTTGATCATTTGCAGAGTTTGTGTCTGCATTAGATGAGACAGAAACTATAAGCTCCGTTTCACCTTCTTCAAAATTGAAGCTTTCATTAAATTCAAAGATGAAAGTTTCTCCACTAAGTAATTCTCCATCAAAAGCTTGAGTTGCAATAAGGTCTCCGTTAATCTGAAAGCTTAGGTCGAAATCAGACTGAGCATTTATCCCTACATTTCTTATTTCAGCAACTATTCCATATTCACCAACAAAATTTTCACTTTCTGGACTGATTATTCTAGTGACCGCAATATCATCAGTCACCTGCTTAGCGAACTCAAAAGTGACATCTGGAGATCCTAATTGGCAATCGTCAAGAATGTCTTCCTTTAGAGTCAGCGTAAAACTAGCATCATTCCCTTCGGTGTAGCTGCCTGGACTATCTGCTGTACCTAACCGGATACCAGAGTTTGCACATGCCAGTCCCGTCACTTGATCATCATTAAAAATGACTTCTCCATTACTTAAAGTAAAAGTATATGGCCTTATTGCTGTCCCAAATTGCGGCAAATAGGCCGCATTTACTCTTCGTGTATTCGCGTCAACATATTCGACATCAGCGAGTACGATAGCAGATAAACCGTACAAAAATCCATTCCCATAAAAACTACTGACACCAGAGGTTGTCGCCTCTACTTGTGTAACTACATAAGTGCCAACGAATTCTGCATTCACCACCATCTTGGAAGAGCTATTATTGCCAGATATTTCGTCTGAGGCTAATGCATGCTCTACTGAAATTTCGTATTCCCCTAGAGCGGAGAAGTCAAATTCTGTTGGAAACGTAAAATCTGCAGATTCTCCCGCATTGATCGTTTCAGAGAAGGTAGTGGTTTCTACCAAAGTTCCATTTACTGAGTAACTGATATCAAAACCCGATTGCGATAATGTACCGAGGTTTGCTATTGATATTGAAATAGGATGAGTAGCATTTACCAAATCATCTGGTGATGTAATATCTGTAATAGCTAGATCATTTTCGGGCAATCCGGCGACTTCATATTTTGCACTAAAAACACCATTTCCATGAGTTCCTGCTGCAAGTTGTCCGTCGGCATTTCTTCCAACAAGGTGATCTACTACTACCTCACCAATGCCACTAGAGTTTTCTTGAATCCAAGTAGTACTGCTTCCACTTATTGATGTAGTAGCAAATAATCCTGTACTTGTTCCTACAAAATAAATATCTCCATTTCCCAGAATACTAGCTGTTCTGACGGATGGTCCACTACCAGATCCGTCGGTGTTCTCTTCTAAACTTCCACTAATATCTTCCCAGGTGCTTCCTCCGTTTGTAGTGTAAAAAACACTAGGAATTGAATAGTTTGAAAAAGTCACGATGACTTCATTTGAATTAAGTTTGTTTACAGCAACACCTGATACATATCCAGAAGGGAAATTAGATCCAGTAATATTTATTACTTCCGCTGTGTCTCCTGGAGTTTCCACCACAAAAACTTCACCCGCCGAGGTTCCAACATACACTTTGTTATCCAGTGTCGTTCCAAATTCACTCACGACTCCATTTGATCCCAAATCAATTGTCTTCCAACCTGAAGTAGATGAACCCGTACTCGCCTGAGTATTTACATATAGAAGATTATGTCCTCCCATGTAAAAAATGTCATCATTTACTGGATCCAAATAAAATGGAGCAATAAATAAGCTTGATTCGAATCCATCTGGAGTAAAGTAAGTGAACCCATCTGCTGTAATATCATCCGCATTCCCATAGTTCACGCGATATACATTCCCATTTTGAGAAGACATATATCTAACCGATCCATCACTATTAAATGCATTATAAGCACCATCTCCACCATATTGATCTGTCCAATCTGTATCTGAATCAGGACTTACTGTCAACCATGTACTATTATCTTGAAATCCTGCCATGATTTGATCTCCAGGCCCAACAGATATTGCATAAACTTGTGTCGTGAGATAACCATTATTAAGTGGTGTCCAGGCAACATTCCCAGATGTTATATCTGATGTTATTTGAACACCTCCGTCATTACCTGATATCGCTTGATTGTTAGAAAGAAAAGCAAATGAATGTTGATCGGGATGGTGATTAGGATAAAGTGCAAATGAATTATTTGCTGAAGTATAGCCTCCTATCCATGTTGTATTTGCTGTACTTGAGAATCCATCAGTAGAAGCAAACAAGTTAGTTCCTCCAATGATGACAAAATTTTCATCGTCTGGCTTTACAGTAATAAGTTGATCATATCCACCTTGAGTACTAAAATTTCCTGTTTGGCCGCCAAGTTGTGGGACATTTGAGGATCTATTTTCCCAGGCATCAGTGCTTTCATCAAACTTCCAAATGCTATGAGCTGATGCAGCGTTTCCATCTTGTCC
>CAYGTD010000186.1:0-7386 GCA_964352725.1 uncultured Roseivirgaceae bacterium | reverse complement strand
GCCTTGAGAGTGTCCTCCAATGACAAAATTTCCTCTATTCAGGTCGAATAGTACAGAGACTTTTTGATAGTCATATTGTGGGAGCCGCCAATCCATCTTAATTAAATGACATGTGAAACCATTTTCAGCTAACTGTTTACAGAGCGGAGCATACGCCTTTGGGTCTGTTAGTCCCCCTTGAAAAAAAATAATTTCAAGTTTGTTGTTAGTACTGATTGATTTAAAACTAAAGAAATCATCTTTTTCTGTAATGGAAACATTTTCCGTATCGAAGAATGTGTTTTGAGGAATGTTATGAGACTGAAATGTATTCCAATTCCATATAAAGAACACTGTCACAAGACTAAACCAAACTGTTCTAAAAATTTTTCGCTTGCTCCACTTTTTGGTCATAAGATTGGATGAATTAAAATTGTTTACATCGCTACTGGCTATGAGACGTAGGGCATTTAAAAGTACAAAGTTTAGATAACCTAAAGAGGCATATTTTTCATTTGAGTATCAAATCAATACTTAAAGTCAAATTAACAATTTGACGGGTCTAATTAGTGTCATGAAACCAAAATTTACCATAATCGCCTAATGCAAACATAGGTGTTGTTGACAATAGTTTTGCTTATTGTACTTTGGGAGGATTAGTCCTAAACACATAAGCAAAAAATACTGCGAAAACAGTATACGCAACTGTAAGTAAAATCACGATTCCCAGATGATCTTGAATTTTAGAAATGATTTTAATCAAGGCAAGAGCTCCAATAGCGAAGTGCATAAAATTACCAATCGCAATAGGTTTATTGTAAATCCCACCTATTAAAGATCCTTTTGCCATCCAATTTATCATCGCGAATCCTAGATATAGTGCTCCCATTAATTGGAAAGATAAAGTTGAAATTGGGTTTGCTGTTATACTTAGACTAGAGATGATTTCTTTGGGTAAGAAAGTCAGTATTATCCCTATCAAGGCTAAATATATTGAGCTTAAAGTCATCAAGTATTTTGTGTTCATGTTTTGATTAAAATTATATTGACTTACGAGGATTGGATTTAAGTGTGTTGTTAACTACTAGAACGATAAATAACAGACCCTGTCCTGAAAATAATATTCGTCGGTGATTAGCTCACCTAAACGGCGAGATAAACACTCCGAATGACGTTACGATTCATCAGGAAACAAACTCAGTAAAAGATAGTAGAAAGCACTTCAGGTTCTGGAGGCAGATAAGCTGGATGTTTAGCAGCCTCTTAGCAGATGACAAGTAAGGCTATGCGCCATCATCGTTTATTGGTATCAGTTTTTACAAGGATCACAAGTGCTAACTCATACAAGACTGTCATGGAAATAAGACTTCAGAAGTTTTTAAAACTTCGGAAGTCTTTCAAGAAATTTTAAACCAAACTCACTCTCACCTTCTTTTTCTTGATGCGGATATTGTCTAGCATCTTGATGACTGTTTTCACTTTCGTAGCGTGTACTGCTACAAAAGCACAATCGTTTTTGATTTCAATGGTGCCTACTTCTTCTTTTTTCAGCTGTGCTTGTTTGAAAAAGGCACCCGCGATATCTCCTTTAGAGATTTTGTCTTTTCGTCCACCAGAGATGAACAAGGTTTTCCAATCGGAAGGGTTAGGAAGTGGTGCTTCTTTTAGTGTTTCTACCTCTACATGGTCTATATAGTCAGGTAAAGGTTCCTGATCCCATTGAAGTAAATAGGCTGTTCCCTTACTATTCATTCTAGCAGTTCGCCCATTTCTATGGGTGAATTCCTCTTCTTTGTGAGGCAGATGATAGTGCAGGATGAAACCCAATTCTGGAATGTCCAATCCTCGAGCTGCTAAGTCAGTAGCGATAATCAATTGATGCGTACCGTTCCTGAATTTGATGAGCGTGCGTTCCCTATCTATCTGTTCCATGCCACCGTAGAAACATCCATGTGGTATCCCTTGATTGTTCAGGTAATCACTTACCCGATCAATGGAATCCTTGAAATTGCAAAAGATAATTCCTGGTTGGTTTCCAATGTGGCTTAGTGCCTTTACCAGTGTGGCTAATTTGTCTTTATCTGGAGACAAAATTCGTTTGAGTTGAAGCTGGGAAGAACCTTGATTTAAATAATCAATGATTGCTGGATTGGATAGGCGGACAAAAGAAGGAATCTCAACTCCTTGTGTAGCGGAGGTAAGAATACGCTTTTCTAGTTTTTTTAGCTTACCAATGATCTCTTCCATCTCTTCTTCAAAGCCCACTTCTAGCGACTTGTCAAATTCATCGAGAATGATTGTTTTTAGATATCGAGTGGAGAATCTACCTCTTCGCATATGGTCTGCCATTCTTCCTGGCGTGCCGATCAAAATAGCGGGTAAATGCTTTAACTCTACCTTTTCCTTTGATCCAGATCTACCACCATAGACAGCATTCACTTTGTAGCCCGTGCCCATCTCCCTTACCACAGATTCTATCTGTATAGCTAGCTCACGCGAAGGTACTAGAATCATCACCTGCACTTCTTCACACTCAGGGTCCAATGTTTCAATGACTGGCAATAGAAATGCAAGCGTTTTACCCGTGCCAGTAGGGGAGAGAAGTACTACATTTTCAACCGCTTCTATGGTGGTTAGCGCTTCCTTTTGCATCGCATTGAGCTGATCAATTCCGAGCTTGGAGAGAATTTGTTCCTGGTTTTTGATTGTAGACATTGTCAATTATTAATAATCAATTTTATATTGACTTTAAATAAAGATGCTCCACTTTCTCTCTTGCCCAGGGCGTTTTTCTTAGAAAACTGAGACTTGATTTAATAGAAGGATTGTGCGTAAAGCAGCGGATATCTATTTTTTCTCCTAATTTCTCCCAGCCATATTTCTGGTGTAAATGCTCAATTATGTCAACCAATTTCACTCCGTGAAGAGGATTATTGGGTTGTTTTTCTATTTCAATGAATTTGATTTTATCTAAGTCCATACGCTGCAAAGGTAGTGACTTCATTCTCGCTGATAGGCTAGTTTTTGCTTAGTTGCTCAGAGATAGTTTTTGCCTCTCGCACTACATCATTTGGGTATCCATTGATTTCTAAAATCTTAATGGCATTTCGGTTCTTAAGTTTTCCCTCTTTTAGTTTGTAATCGAAACCTACCGTTTGATTGTCTATGCGTTCGCTAAAGTGAAAGGAAGCATATTCATGCATTAGCAGATCGGTGAGTTCTATGTCGTGTGTAGAAACAAAGACGATGTTTTTTTCTTTGTTCAAAGAAGAAAGAACTGCTTTTCCTGCGGAAATTCTTTCAATCGTATTGGTGCCTTTAAAGATTTCATCTAGCAAAAAAACATGATGGTGGCCATCATCAGATTGATCAATCATTTCTTTGATGGTCAATACTTCCTCGAAGTAATAGCTCTTGCTATTCATTAAATCATCACTAATCCGGATGGCAGAATGAAGCTTAAAAGGGGCAATCTCGAGTTGACTAGCAAAACTGGTATTGATGGTAAGCGCTGCTAATACATTGATGCCAATAGTACGTATAAAGGTTGTTTTTCCAGACATGTTTGAGCCAGTCAGCAAAATAGATTGTTGATCTGAATTGATTGTGTTTTTCACACAATCTTCAATCAAAGGATGATAAATATTGGATGAAGAAAAAACGTTCTTATCAGAAGATATAGTGGGGATACACCATTCATTTAGGCTGTCTCTGAAAGACAGTATGGAGATCCGAGCGTCTACTTCTCCTACAAATCTGAATACTCGGTGAACGTCTTTCCTACAACTTTCAATTTGTTTTAGCGCTTTAAAGAGATATAATGGCTCTAACAAGAACTGAATTTTGATTAGCTCTAAAACTGCCCAAGCTAAAACAGTAACCTCATCAGTGGCTTGCTCCATTTGAAAAATAGAAAGCTTCCTTTTTAGTTTGCCTAGTTTTTGAACAGAGTTCTTTACTGTATCTCGATCTGAAGTTAGCTCCTTGACTTTTAAGAGTTCTTTCGCTGTTTTGTTGAGCAGGATTAGTTGTGGAATGGACTTGATGTAGTACAGCACATGCTGCTTGTTCCAGGTGTGAATAACAAAATTGATTCCGAAAAGAAGAATGAGAATGAGTAGAAAGAACGAATTGAAGAACGATAAAATGATGGTCCCTACACTCAAAATAGATAGAATTTGAATCACTAAAAACCATTTGGGTGGCTTTATTGGATCTTCTTGAAATAGTTTGGTTATGAAAAACGCATTCCTTTTACTGAGTCTGGATAGCTGGTATTGGATAGCTCCTCTTTGCTTTGAATTATTCTTTAAAAATTGAATAACCTCTTCCTGTTGCTCAAAATTAGGTTGACCATGATTTTGGGTTCTAAATGTAGCATACAAGTATTGCTGACCAATTTTGGAGGTGGTTCTATCAGCCAACATGAAAAATTCTTCAAAATCTAAATCATTACAAGTACGGTCACTAATCACATGAAAGAAGCAGTCCTTGTTTGTTTTTTTAAAATAAGCTTCAATCTGCTCGAAATCAAATACTTCATTTTTCTCCTTTCCGAAGGAAGCCTTTATTTCCGCTAGTTTCTTTTTTTTCCTACTAAACATCGTCCATCAGTAAATCGGCTACTTCCTCACCTACTAGACTACCTATGGCCACACCCATTCCTCCAAGACGCACGCCCATGGCTATTTTGTCAGATACTTTTTGAATAATGGGCTGCTTTGTCTTTCCAAAGGCCATAATTCCAGACCATTCCATTTCTATTTTATATGATTGATTGGGAAGAATGATCTGGTCTAAATCGGAAATGAGTTTTTCCTTTATGGATTGATTAATCCCAAAATTTGTTGTTTCTTCATCTTTCAGTGCCAAGTTTCGACCACCACCGAAAAGTAGTTTTCCGTAATAATCTCGAAAGTAATAGTAGCCATCATTGTAATGGAAGGTCCCTTCAAAAGGAAGTTTACCTTCTGGGACAATACTCATTACAATTCCTCTTCCGGGAGCAATATCCAAAGAATCGTTCATTAATTTTTTGGTGAAAGCATTCGTACAAACACCTACTTTACGGACATTAAACGTTATTTCTTCTGTCACAACTCTCACAACTGAACTATCTTCTTGTATCTCCTTTACTTCACATCCTGTATGCACTCGTACACCAAGTTTGGAACAATAGTGCCAAAGAGATAGAATCAACTTTCCTGTATCCAACTGACCCTCCAGTTGATTCTCTATCAAGTGAGCAGTTTGTCCAAGTTTGAAAGTATTAATTTTTTCATCTGCATTCTGAAATGTCTTTTTATTGAAAAGAGGTGTGAGTAGATCATTGATATGTTCAATTTGATGAATGACTTCATCATTATTATCAAATACCAATTCATAGCCACTTTTCATTTGTAGGTCAATCGTACTTGCACCAAGTCTATTGATCGTTTTTTGAAGACCGTTCCACCTTCGCTCAACCAATTCAACCATTCCTGATTCACCAATAGTTTCTATGTCGTTTAGCAATTCAGAGACGCTTCCAAAGCAAGCGAATCCTGCATTCTTTGTACTTGCCCCGGTAGGTAAAATTCCCCTTTCTAGAACCACTACGTTGAGTGATGGATCTTTTTCTTTCAACGACGCTGCGGCAGATAAGCCGGTAATACCAGCGCCCACAATGAGAACATCCGCCTGTAAAAATGATTGTTTTTCCCAAATACTATTCATAATCTTAAAGCTGTCTTGATCTGAATTTTTTATATCCTATTATTTCATCATTCACATTTCCTGGATGGCGATAGTATACTATTATCTCATACTGATCCTCAGTTAAAAAATGACTTCCCTCAAAGTAATAAGGAGGGAGTGAATTAGACTCTACAAAATACTGATAATCATAGTATCCTTGTTTCAGGGGAATATTTCCAATGTACCCTTTCCTATTCGGATCATACCTCATTCGGTTTTCTTCATTCATTTTCCAGTTATTGAACCGACCGGTGAAGTAGACATTTCCCTCAATCGGTTCTTCGCTTAGAAAAAAGGATACGTTTGCATAGTCTGCATTCAAGGAGGTCTCGCCTATGTCATTATTCTGGATCAGATAGTTGCCGTTGATATCCTGCAGTGTTTGCGTGTAGGTTATTCCATTCCTCGATTTGTCAGCGCCAAGTAAAGCTTGCAGTTGACCATTGGTTGAAACTATGCGAGCTACATTTCTGCCATTCGCATTTAGTGTTCGTAAATCGAAAAATCGAAATTCATTCCATGCATTAAAGTTGGTTTGCTGATCCAAATGACGAAACTCCATATAGTTTTCATTAGGCCGAATTAATGTAGGGGGCACATTTGAGATGGATGTTTGCCATCTATGATTTTGAAGAATAGAGATGGAGATGTCTTTCAGAGGGGAGTTCACAAAAATATTTCCATAATTCACTGTAAATTCTAATTGGTGATTCACATCCCTTTTATCAATAGTGGTGCTGATACGAACTGTTTGATCAATGATGGCTTTGGCATCTATGGCTATAAATTTTCTGGTAAATAGGATGTCATTTGGGTTAGCTCTTCTAAACACTGCTACCACATAATTTCCAGATAATTTAGGAATTGGAACTAAGCCTCGATACCTGATATAAGGCTGTGTTGTCCCTTGTGAATAATCAAATTCGGTAATGCGATAGTTATTTATTTCATTCAGAAATTCCATTTCTCTCAATAGTGACTTCTTCCAATCCTTGTTGCAATGAAGGATTTTTAAGCTCAGATTTTCAAACTCTTCAGTGAGCAGGTCAAAATCCAGAAATAAGCGCTGATCAGACCCCAGTCTGACAACTGGGTTTTCAAGATAATCTGGAGATCCATTGGCAATAGGCACTAAATTGACATTGCCAACTATATTCTCATAGTCATAATCATCGAAAACAATGATTTTATTTTGAGTGGATTGTTGGGGTACTACTGGTTCACATTGTACTAATAAGAATAAGATCAAAAAAATAGCTGTATTCTTGATATATTTGATAATAGTCATTGAGCCAAATTAGAAATTACAACTTTAATATTCTGCTTTGGGTCTAATAAATACCAACTAAATGAATTTTAGTGAGGAAAAATTGATAAGGGGATGCCAGAAAGGCAAACGAGAGTTCCAGCAAAAGCTGTACGATACGTATAGCAAAGGAATGTACTTGGTTGCATTACGTTATTCTAAGGCTCAACAAGAAGCTGAAGATATCATTCAAGAGTCTTTTATCAAGGTATTTAAGAATATCAAAAATTTCCGCAAAGATTCTTCATTGGCGTATTGGATCAAAAGAATAGTAGTGAATACAGCATTAAACCACCAAAGAAGTAAACTTTACCTCTACCCAATGGTAGACGTAACAGAACTCAATGACTGGAGTGAGAAAGAAT
>CAYGTD010000185.1:0-7401 GCA_964352725.1 uncultured Roseivirgaceae bacterium | reverse complement strand
CCTCAGGACATTGGGCGTGTTCTCTTAAACCTGATCAACAATGCCTTTCAAGCGGTAAAGGAAGTTGAAAAACCTAAAGTGATTGTAAGCACCAAGCTAAACAATAAGCAAATTGTGATACAGGTCAAGGACAATGGTTCTGGCATTCCTGATGAAATCAAAGACAAAATATTTCAGCCTTTCTTTACTACAAAAGCTGCTGGAGAAGGAACCGGACTAGGATTAAGCATGAGCTATGACATCATCACCAAAGGACACAATGGTGAATTAATCTTATCGACTAACAAAGAACAAGGAACCGAGTTCACTATTATATTACCACTTAATAACTTACATAACCTATGAAAATTTTAGTCGTCGACGATGAAACCGATGTACAACAACTCTTTCAGCAACGATTTAGAAAAGAGATCAAGTCAGGAGAGTTTGAATTCGCTTTTGCTTTTTCAGGTGAACAGGCATTGGAGTACCTCAATAGTCATGCACACGATGGGGTACTCATTTTATCAGATATTAATATGCCTGGGATGAGCGGCTTGGAGCTCCTTGATAAGATTAAAAAAACATATGAAAAACCGCCTCCCGTCGTGATGATGATTACAGCATATGGAGATGAAGAGAATAAGAATACAGCTTTTGGTTTAGGAGCCGATGGTTTTTTGACAAAACCGATTGATTTCACGATATTGAAAGAGAAACTAAAAGAAATCGGATCATGACCAAAATATTAGTAGTGGATGATGAGCCAGATTTGGAAGAACTCATCAAGCAAAAATTTAGAAAGAATATAAAGGCCCATGAATATGGCTTCTTCTTCGCAGAAAATGGACGCCATGCGTTGGAAGTGCTAGAGCAGAACGATGAAATCGATTTGGTCTTGACTGACATCAATATGCCTGAAATGGATGGCTTAACGTTACTTTCTAAATTGAATGAGCTGAACTTCTTTCAGAAAACAGTAATTGTTTCGGCTTATGGCGACATGGACAACATTCGTACGGCCATGAACTTAGGGGCATTCGATTTCATCACTAAACCTATTGACTTTCAAGACCTAGAGGTGACAATGGTGAAAACCATAAAACATGTTCTTGAATTGAAGCAAAGTGCAGAAACCTTGAGGGAAAACGACACCTTAAAGATCTACCTTAATGAAATCAGTGCTCAAAAGAAACTAAAGGATAAATTCTTTGCCATCATTTCACATGACTTGAGAGGTCCTGTCAGTTCCTTTCAAGGAATTACCCACATTATCTCACATTATCTAAAACAAGCTAAATACGAAGAGCTAGAGCAGATGATGATAGAAGTGGATAAATCAACAGATCAACTTTCTAAACTACTAGACAACCTTCTGAATTGGGCGTCATCGGAGTTGAATCAAATTCCTTATAAGCCAGAAAAAGTGATGGCTTTAGAAATGATGAATGAACTTGTGGCCATTTTCCAGCTCATTGCAAATGCAAAAAGTATTCAAATCAAGACAGAAATTAGTCCATCATCTAAATTATATGTTGATGAGAACAGTACGGTTACTATCTTTCGTAACCTGATCCACAATGCATTAAAATTCACTCCTGATGGTGGTGAAATAGTCATTACTGGAAAAGAAGATGAAAACAATCTAACCATTTCTATAGAAGACTCAGGTGTTGGAATCAGTCAAGAAAAGCTTCAGACCTTATTCAATTTATCTGACAAATCAAGCACTTATGGTACAAAAGGAGAAAAAGGAATTGGCCTAGGGTTACAGCTAGTGAGTGAATTCACTAAGTTGAATAAGGGTGAGTTAGTTGTAACAAGCGAAGAAGGAAAAGGAACTAATTTCTCCGTATCATTACCCTCACACTCAACCTAGAATAGCTTTCAATTTCGATTCAAATGTTACTGGATCTGTCACCGCTGATTTATTAATAAAGCCAGCAGTATTGGAGAGTAAATCTTCAGGTGGATGGTCTAGTGATGATATTACAATGATTCTTGGTGGATGCTCCATTGCATCTAGTTGGGGTTTAATCCAATCAACTAAATAAGCGCCATCTGTAAATGGCATCTCGATATCAAGCAATACTACATCAGGTTTAGTTTGAATAATTGCCGTCGCTCCTTGTATTGGATTATCGTATGCTTTAACCATGGAAATCCAATCCATGTCTGAAATAAATGTTTCTAATTTTCTTGAAAATAACGGGTTATCATCTATGGAGATACATTTTAGGTGGTTCATAGTTAAATCTAATCGAATTTATTTATTATCAAATGAAATAATTCCAAAGTTGAATCAAGATATAAAAGATTAAACTTTTACACTAAATATCGACCGTTTATCAGACTTCTACTGCTTTCCACCTTGCTCCCATGATCAGTACCCATAGCATCCAAATAACTTCCCCTATTGTCATTGTATCTAGGATTTCCATCATGATCGATTCTTTGAACCCTAAGAAATACAGAAAGGCAGATAAGGTATAACCAATGCCTGCGGCAGCCAAAAACCATCCCATTACGGAAGGGAAAAGTGGGGACTTCATCACCATATAGGCCTGTGGAATTAACCATAATCCCCAGAAAATGGTAGCAATGACAGTTCCGTACGTTTCTTGGTTGAGCAATGAAATGACTTGATCAGGATTATCAAGAACATCCAATACAGCCATCTGTTTGGAGATACTAAGCATCGTGATGGGCATTCCAAGAAAATTGAATATTGCTGTCATCGCAACGGCTTCTTTAAACGAATTGTAGAAAAGACGATAAAGAAACCATACAGCAACAAGACTGATCAACTGAGTAAATAAACTTCCCGCAATTCCCATGCGAAATAGCATCTCATTATTGATGATGTTTTCGGCTGTAAACGCTGGATTACTTTTATCAATTAGTTTAGAAGGAATGTACAATAGATTGAACATGCCAATGACTGCCCAGAGTGGATAGACGATTCTTAATCCAAGTAGTGCATTTTTCTGTTGTGATAGATCGTTCATTGTATTAGGTTTTCGTTTCGTTGAAAGACTGATGAATGAAGAGCATCTTTGGTTGCATGCCTGAAATGAATCGCATAAAAAAAGACCCTGAATCACTTTCAGGGTCTGAAACTCGTAAGAGCAAGTTAAGCAGTTACTTTGATTCTATTTCCAACTCCTCTCTTGGAATCATCTCATCTCGCATAGCTGTGTTATAAACAAATCCTGCAACGATTGTTGCAATCTGCTTTAAATCGTCAATCACCAAGCGCTCATAAGTATCCATATTGGTATGGTGTGTTCTAGACCAATACTCCACAGGATCTTGAATGAACTGAAAGCCTGGTATACCCACAGCGTCAAAACCTAAATGATCAGTACCTCCTGTATTTCTAGTAGTGATTGTTGTATTTTCCATGATATTATCAAATGAGCCAAACCAGTCTTTAAAAATAGGACCTGCTTTTTCATTTCCCTGAAGGTAAATACCTCGAATACGGCCTGTTCCATTATCAATATTATAATAAGCTGATATCTTCTTTTGTTCTTTAGTCAGGTTCATTGTAGCTTCATCACCAAAGTGATTTTTCACATAGTTTTTAGAGCCGAATATTCCTTGCTCCTCTCCTCCCCAAAGTGCAATTCTAACCGTACGCTTTGGTTGCAAACCAGCTGCTTTTAGAATTCGAACGGCCTCCATCATCACAATTACGCCTGCGCCATTATCTGTAGCTCCAGTCCCCCCATGCCACGAGTCCAAATGGCCTCCAAGCATGACCACTTCTGATTTTAATTTTTTATCTGAACCTGGAATTTCAGCAATCACATTATATCCCTGTAGATCATCTGTTTTAAAGGTTGTCTTTACTTCCGCTTCAAGTTCTACCTCTACTCCATTTTCTACCAGTCGAGCAATTAGATTAGCATGCTCTGGAGCCATCTCTAACTCAGATGCTCCTTTAGGCGTATCGATTTTATAACCTTGCGGACTACTTGTAAAAAGAGTTCCATGTCTACCGTTTACTCCTTTTACAATGAGTGATACTCCTTCATCAGTCAAAAAAGTATTCAACGTCTCACTAAATGATCTTCTTTTACGCCAAGCTGCAATTTGCTCTGGCGTCCATCCACCACCTTCTGCACGGGGCTCTGTCATTTCGTCCAATTCTTCTTCAGTATATCGTAGAGCATCTGCTTTAAAATTAGGAGATTGATCTCCACGTGGCTTGAAAGCTACTATGGCTCCTTTAAGTTTTCCTCTATACTTGTCAAAGTCTTCTTCATTGTTAATTTCAACGAAGATGACCTTTCCAGAAACAGCTCCATCTGTACTTTCTGTCCACGCTTTTGGAACGGCAATAAACGGCATGTAATATGGCTTGGTCATCGCTACATAGCTTTTATTTACTTCCCAACCTCTACCAAACTCACCCCATGCTTCCTTCTTAGCATTCTCCAATCCCCATTCTGACAGTTGATTGATCGCATAGGTAACAGCCCTTTCATAACCATTAGAATTAGACAATCTAGGTCCTGCTTTGTCAATCAATTCAAAAGCAATTTTCTCTACTTGAGAGTTGTTTAGACCTTCTTCCTTAATCTTTTCAATTGCTACCGCGTCAATAACTTCTTGACTGTTTACAATAAAGGCAAATAATAGTGCGGGAATAAATAGTAATGTTTTCATAGGATCATTTTTAATAGGTTGGATTTGTGTTCGCTAAATCTATAAAAGTCTTACTGATCTTAAGTAGCTTTTTCTACCAATGGAATTTTGAGGTCTTTAATAGTTGGTTTTTAGTTATCAGTATAAATAATTCGATCAATATTATTCAAGGATAAATAACTCTCCAACTCTCAAAAAACGTATTTTTGCCGCTTCTAAACACTAATCTTATGCGCTTAGGTCAATTTGCACGAAAATATGATATCCGAGTACAGGATATTATCTCCTATCTAGAGAAAACAGACGAAGAAATTCACTCTAACACAAAATTGAGTGAGAAAGATGAAACGGAGATTCTTGACTTTTTTGGCATTGAGGCGCAAGAAGAAATAGAAGTGATTGAGCCACCAAAAGTTATCGAAGAGCATGGAGAAAAAGAAGCGGTTGATAAATTACCTAAAATCAAGGAAGAAAAAGTTGTTGTAGATGACGATGCGTGGATTGAGGAAGATGAACCAGTAATCGTAGAAAAGCCAAAAGAAGAAAAGAAGGAAGTAGAAGAAAATATAGAAGTAGTTGAGTCCAAAAAGACTCCTCACCTTCCAGCAACTCCTGAAGAAGATATTGCTCTGGTAGAGGGTGAGATCGATTTTATGCCGATTCAGAACAATCAATTGGATGAAAACAATGAACAACAAGAATCAGAAGAACAACCTGAAAAGGTCGTTGCTCCAATTGATTCGGAAAAGAAACCTGAGCCAAAAGAAGATGAGGTCATTGATACAGAGCGACTAATGGAGTTGCTTGAGTCTGAGGACGAAGTTCCTGAATTGGATAAAATCAAACTAATTAAAGCGCCAAAAAAAGAACTTTCAGGACTTAAAGTATTGGGGAAAGTAGAATTACCAGAGCCTAAAAAGAAGGAACCAACTGAAAAAGAAGAGTCTGAAAAAGAAATCGCTCAGGATATACGCAATCAAAGAACTCAAATCAGTAATGAAGAGCGAGAGAAGAGAAGACTAAATGCTAAGAAGAAGAAGGAAGAATTTGAAGCGCGTGAAAAACGAAGGTTGAAGGAAAAAGAAGAGAAAGAAAAGAGAGATCGCAATGCATCTCACTATAAGCAGAAATTGAATCAACCGAAACCAAAAAAGAAGAAACCAACACCTAAAAAAGTACCAGCTCCTATTCCTGTAGAAGAGCTGGCTTCTCCTGTGCCACAAAAACCAAAAGTCAAGAAAAAGAAAGTGGCTGAACCTACTACCCTTTTGGGTAGAATGTGGAAATGGATGACAGATCCTGATCAATGATCAACATCAAAAAACCAATTGGAAGGTTACGGATAGTAGCTATTTTAGAAGGAATAAGCTACCTAATGCTTGGCATCACTATGCCTTTGAAATACATTTTAGATATTCTAGAACCAAATCTAATTGTAGGAATGGCTCATGGATGGTTATTTATTTTGTATATCATTCTATGCTTTCAAAACATTAGAATCTATCAATGGAATTTAAAAATATCATTGTTGATTTTAGTTGCTTCTCTCATTCCATTTGCCACTTTCTTTGCAGATAGTATTTTATTTAAACCCACAGAAAACGAACAACTGTCTTCTAATCCCTGATTCCAAAAGGTTTTGGTTGGAAATCTGAATTATTTTCATCCTTTTCAGTGTCTCGGCTGATCGGCATATCTCTCTTATAAGAAACATCTCTATAAAATGGGATTTCAGCAATAAAGTATTGATCTGTTGGTCCAGTAATTTTAACGTGATGCATACCTTGATTTAAATTCCCTATATCTATATAAGCAAGATATCCTCGTTCCTCTGATGATACCTTGTAATGTGCATACCAACGATCTATCTCTATTGGTTCGTCATCAATCTTTACCCTTAGGTAATTTTCAATCACCATGAGCTTAAGAGCGGCACTCGTAGTGTCAGCGTGTACTTTCTTTAAAGAATCTAACGAAGTGCGTTTCAACATCTCATCTTCATAAGCGATATTCCCAGCAACAAAAACTTTGAGAACATCTCCATTTATCACATCTGAAGGAATTTGAGCTCTTATTGATGGATTATTTTCATTTTGATCATCATAATACCCTGAGAATACAGAATAACCTGCACTTGACTCCCATAGAGAGAGCCTTGAATAAGGATCTCCTGGATACGTGGTATCAGTAATACTACCTGCTCCCGCAATACTTACAAACGCGAAAACTCCTAGGAATAGGAAAAGAGCCCATTTATTGAAGTTAGTTACTAATCCATAGTAAATAGGGCGGTAAAATCGAGAGAGCGTGAGAACGCTAATTACTTTATGAAATGGCCAAAATATTTTTGAAAACCATTTGAATCTACGAAAGTATCCTAAGCTAATAAAGTCTAAAAGAGCTATGAGTCCAATTGAAACAATAATAAGAACGTGAGCTTGAAATAAGTTAAATAATGGTCCCTGCCAACCCATATCAAAAATCATGAAAGCCACAGTGAATGGGATCACGACTAATACAAAAAAATATAAATATCCACCTATCAGGCTCATAAAGAGCATGAAAGAAACACTGAACAGTGAGCTACTAATTTTTTCCAAGCGAATGACGATTTGCTCATAAGAAGGCGTTTTAGAAATTTTTTCTTTAAACTTTCCTTTATACCCAAGCTTATCTTCTCTAATTCCTTTAGGAAAGGAATAGCTTAACCCTACCATCCCTATCCATATTCCTCTACAAATCAAATGTAAAATTAGGCCTGTAATTAGC
>CAYGTD010000184.1:0-7456 GCA_964352725.1 uncultured Roseivirgaceae bacterium | reverse complement strand
GATCTAACTAAAGCAATAGACTCAGTAGTTGAGAATACATTCATCATTTCAAACTGACGAACAACTGCAGTACCATAAAAAGTGACTGAAGCGCCAATCCTCGGAATAATTGCGTGAATATCCTCTAGGTATTCACCGTTGTAGTAAATCTGTGGCTTCTTTTTTTCTATTTCGATATTGCATTTTAAATGATCAATTACAAAAATGTCATGTCCTTTTGCTTTTCCGGCTTCTATTAACCTTTTAGTGGAATAAAGTTTTGGGTTTCTTGATAATACTGCGATTCGCATTTTTAAGCTGATTTGATAATTATTTGCCTGCAATTTGTGGATAATGTTTCAATTTACTGTTTGACAATACAATTAAATAATTATTAAGGACAGAATAAGACATATTCATTGACTCAGTGGATTTACCAATCTATTTTTGCCAACCTATTTTGAAAAAAAACAGACTTATGAAAGACTTTGTAGAAGAGCTGAAGTGGAGAGGAATGGTGCATGATATTATGCCTGGAACGCAAGACGAATTAAATAAAGGTATAACATCAGCATATATAGGTTTTGACCCAACAGCAGATTCTCTTCACATTGGTAATATGGTTCAAATTATGACATTGGTCCATTTTCAAAGATCAGGCCATAAGCCTATTGTATTAGTGGGTGGAGCCACAGGAATGGTGGGTGATCCTTCCGGTAAATCACAGGAGCGAAATCTGTTAGATGAAAATACACTCCATCACAATCTATCATGCGTAAAAAAACAATTAGAAAGCTTTCTGTCCTTTACTGGAGACAATGCCGCTGTGGTTGTTAATAATTATGATTGGTTTAAAGAGTTTAACTTCTTAGAATTCATACGAGATGTGGGTAAGCACATCACCGTCAATTACATGATGTCGAAGGACTCAGTAAAGTCAAGGTTGGATTCAGGACTTTCCTTCACCGAATTCTCTTATCAACTAGTTCAAGGATATGATTTCTATCACTTGTGGAAAAACAAGAATGTAAAACTTCAACTTGGTGGTTCTGATCAGTGGGGAAACATTGTAACAGGAACGGAGCTTATCAGAAGAAAAGGTCAGGGTGAAGCTTACGCCATGACTACTCCTCTCATCACCAAAGCAGATGGATCTAAATTTGGAAAATCTGAAGGAGGAAATATTTGGCTGGATGCTGAAAAAACATCACCCTACACATTCTATCAATATTGGCTCAATAGTTCAGATGAAGATGTCGAAAAATACATCAAGATATTTTCTTTAAGAGAACGTGAGGAAATAGAAAAGCTAATTTTAAAGCATAGAGAAGCTCCACATGAGCGCTTACTTCAAAAGACACTTTCTGAAGAAATAACAGAAAGAGTTCATTCCAAGGAAGAATTAGAAACGGCTATAAAAGCAAGCTCTATTCTTTTTGGGAAGTCTACCACCGAAGATTTGCAGACATTGGATGAGAAAACTTTACTACAAGTTTTTGAGGGAGTTCCTCAGACAGAAGTATCAACATCAGATCTAAGCACTGTAGATAATGTAACTACATTTCTAAGTGAGACAACCGGTGGGGTTATCTTTAAATCTAAAGGTGAGGCAAGAAAGATGATCCAAGGTGGAGGCGTAAGCATCAATAAGAAAAAGATATTACAACATGATGCAAAAGTAGAGTTTGACCTTCTTCAGGATAAGTACCTCCTAGCTCAAAGGGGAAAGAAAAATTACTATTTGATTAAGGTGGTGTGAGCAAGAAAATGTAGTAGTCCAACAAGTAAACCAATATGGATGAACGAGTAAATTGCAGTACTGATTATTCTCATTGAATTGAATACTCTCGATTTCAGTAGCATTCTTCCGAAAAATGAGCTTATCGCATTTAATATAAGGATTATTAAATCCAACAGAAATCGCAATAAATTAATTAAAAGCAATGGAAGCACAATAAAGGGTAGATAAATTAGAATTATAAGAAAAAGTGCTCCTCCTATCGAATCAAAGTCAATTGATCCTTTGCCTCTAACTCCAAAATGTTTCTCAAAAATTTCTCCAAATTTTTTAAGTGTTGATACTAATTGAGTCTTTAAATCAGCGCTAATATCTTCGAATATTTCTGAGTATTCACTCATACTTTTTCTTAAATTATCAGTCAATTCAATGGAAATAATTAACCATGAAGCAATGGCAATCCATTCAAGCGAATGTTCAAAAAATACTCCAATCAGCAATATCAATATGAGCTGAATTACAAATTTCAATCTAAAATCAAGTGCTATCCTTTCATTAGAGATTATGCTGTTACTAATCTTTTCATTTGTCTTATTTAGATGTTCTAATTCTTCATCATCAAACAATTTATTTACTGTTCGTATTAACAGTCCAGTGAAGAATAAAAACCCAGAAAGGTGAATAACAATAAATAGTGGAAAAGAAATTAATTTACTTGGATCTTTAAATTTTACTTCGCCGGGATCCTTTTTATCATACCATACAGTTACCGGAGTAGTTTTCAGATTGGTCAGTGCTAATTCGGTAAGTTCTCTATTATAATATCCTTCTTCAAAGTGGAAATCATACTGTTCAGTATCTACCTTATATTGATAGTTTATTTTAAAAAAGAATTCTGTTTGATTACCTCTTGTCCGCTCCCAGATTGGAGACGTTCCAGTGAATTGTGCAGATTTGCTTTCATATTCCTTTAGCAAATAATTTGAAAGCGTACTAGAAATAATAAGTACTAGAACAGTAGTAGATAAAAATACTATGAAAGTAAGTTTGGGATGTATTCTCCCAGCAAGTAGTATTTTTTGAAAAAGAACCTTCAAGTCACTTATGTTACTTAATCGTCTTCCGCTCCATCAATCTCACTACAACTTGAGCGGCAGACACATGTTCCAAAATCACTTTAAACATGAATGTCAAAGGAACGGCAAGAAGCATACCTGCTGTACCCCACATGAATGCCCAAAAAACGAATCCAAACAAAACAGACACAGTATTGATGGAGAATGAAGAACCCATCCACCTTGGCTCAAACACATTACCCATTACCAATTGTACCCCTTCAAGACAGACAAAAAACAAGAGCACTTTTCCTATGTCATTAAAAGCAATAATTCCTAAAATAAGAGGAGGAACTATGGCTATTAGTGAACCTATGTAAGGAATATAATTAAGAACGAAGGCTAAAAAACCCCATAGCAATGCATAATCAATACCGAAAATGAGACAAACAATCCCTACTCCTACACCTGTAATAAAGCTTACAAGCGTTTTTACTTTAATATAAGCACTTACCGAATCTTTAATACGGTTAAATGTTTTCAAAGCCTCTTCCTCTTGCTTCGCCGTTCCGCTAACAATGTATTTCACCGTTTTATCATACTGAGTAATTGTACCCAAAAGTCCAGCGAAGTACAGAATAGTCATTAGAAGCTCTGCTGCCATCCCACTCATGGAATTCACAAAGGAACCTGAAGCAGACCAAAATGAGCCTGATTGTAATAAGTTGGCTATGGAGTCTCTTAACTCACCTTTTTTGAAAGTAACTCCAAAGTATGAGGTATATGAATTAATAAGTGGACGTAAATCAGTGGAAATACTATCTAAAATAGAATCACCATTATCAATTAATGCTTGAACGACATTAAAAAGACCAAAGCCAATGAAGAAGAAAATAACCAATGCCGTCAGAGTCGTCAGTGCGATACTGATATTCACTGGTAGAAAAATTCTGAAAAAATTAACAACCGGCTGAAGAAGGACCGCAAAAAACAAGGCGAAGAAAAGAGGCACTAGGAGTCCAGAAAGTTCTCTCATGAGATAAAGAACAAGAATTGCCAGAAATATCATCAAGATGGTTTTGATATGCCCAAGCGACCTTTCCATTTGTGATTCCGTACTCATGGCTGCAAAATAATTGAATCTTAGGAAGATATAGTATCTTTAATAGATCAAATTAATATTACCAGAATAACAGCATCTATTGAACAAGAATTATAAACGCTGTGGATTTAAAGCAAACTCTATTCCTCTATCAATAACAACTCAATTATGAAAAGCTACTCGTTGCTATCTGCCTTATTCGCTCTTTTATTTAGCTGTTCAGGGCAAGAAATTCCCAACAAAGAATTTCAGCTAAATACTGCTGTATTGGCTGCTCCAGAACATCAGCGTCAAGAGGCAACCATCTTAGGGTTTGATAAAGATGGAAATGTAATTGTACTAAAAGAAGGTACTAATGAAATGGTCTGCTTAGCTGATAACCCAGCAAAGGAAGGATTCAGTGTAGCTGCATATCATAAAAGCTTAGAACCCTATATGATGCGTGGAAGAGAACTTAGAAAAGGAGGTATGGATGAAAAGCAAATATTTGATAAGCGTGAAGAGGAAGTCAAAGCAGGCACGCTAAATATGCCAGATAAAACAACTTTGTATGTTACCATTGGCGACATTAACGCAGATACTGGCGAACCAGAAAATTTGTATACGAGATATGTTATTTATATACCTTATGCCACTGAGGAAACAACAGGCATGCCTTTAAGCCCAATAGCTCCAGGAGGCCCTTGGATCATGAATCCAGGAACTCATAGAGCACATATTATGATAAATCCTCCAAGAAATTAATGAGTGCAATATTCAATTAAATACGATTTTTTTTTTGACTGGCGTTAGAGCTTATTTTTGATTTAATGGTTCGTGATTAATCAGAATGACAACTTTTCAATCATTTCTTATTTGAGCTAACGTATCAAAAAACAAGTGGCCAAAAGATAACATCAACCCTTCTATTTAGTCTTCTCCCCTCCCATGTGTTGTTATCGTAAACTGGATTGAACTGACCAAAATCTTTAATTTCAATTTGATTGGCTTTAAATTCCATATTTAAAAGCTCTGCAATAACTGTCTCACTTCTCATATTAGACAACCACTCATTATATGCCGCTCCGCCAATATTATCAGTATGACTGTGTACAGTAATCGTATAGTATTTTATTTCTGGAATAGAATCTACTAAATCGTATAGTTCTTGAAGTTGATATTCATCAGCATAGTAGCTTCCCCCACCAAAGTAGATGCTTTTTAGAACATATCCTTGAGCTTGATCCTGACTATAACAATAGCTACTAATAGAAATTAAAATGTAAGTGAGTAAAAAACGCATCTAGTTTTCCTGTACGATTCAAATGGATCACGGTTTTTCGCCACTCATCAATAAGTCATCAGTAGCAACCATAAATCCTCTATAAATTACTATTTCTAATTGAAACCTAAAAGAATATGAAGTACAAATTACTTACTTTAATGCTTGCTATTTGCTCGGTGACTTTTGCTCAAAAGCTCGAGATGGATGCATTCAAAAATATGAAGCCACGTAACGTGGGACCTGCAGGAATGTCGGGAAGAATTACTGCGATAGATGTTGTAACCGATCAACCAGAGATAATGTATGTAGGCTCTGCCTCTGGTGGTGTTTGGAAATCTACCAGTGGTGGTATAAAATGGGAACCTATTTTCAATGACCAAAGTACTGCTTCGATTGGAGCCATTGCTATTCAGCAATCAAATCCATCTGTAGTTTGGGTAGGTACAGGCGAGGGTAATCCTCGAAATTCACTAAATGGTGGAGATGGTGTTTACCGCACATTGGACGGAGGTAAGACGTGGAAAAAGATGGGCCTTGAAAAAACACGACATATCCACCGAATCATTGTGCACCCTACTGATCCTAATACAGTATATGTAGGAGCTATTGGTTCTCCATGGGGAGAACATGAAGAAAGAGGTGTATATAAGACTACAGACGGTGGTAAAACATGGAATAGAATCCTTTTCAACAACATCAGAACAGGTGTTGCAGAAATGGTAATGGACCCCACTAACCCTAATAAGTTGATTGTAGCAATGTGGGAGCATAAGCGTGATCCTTGGTTTTTCAAATCAGGCGGACCTGGTAGTGGAATCTATATAACTCATGATGGAGGCGATTCGTGGGAGCAAAGAACAGAAGAAGATGGACTGCCAAAAGGTGAATTAGGAAGAATTGGTTTAGCTATCGCCCCATCTAGACCAAACGTAGTTTATGCCATCGTAGAGTCAAAGAAAAACGCTCTTTACAGATCAGATGATGGTGGTTTTAAGTGGAAGAAAATCAATGACAACAGTGACATTGGAAATCGTCCATTCTACTATTTTGAGATATATGTAGATCCTATCAACGAAAACAGAGTATATAGCATTTTCACATATGTAAACGTAAGTGTAGATGGAGGTAAGTCATTTACCCAACTAATGGGTGCTTATGGAGTGGATAATGGTGTACACCCAGATCACCATGCTTGGTACATTCATCCAAACAATCCTGATTTCATGATGGATGGAAATGATGGTGGTTTAAATATCACAAGAGATAGAGGTGAGACTTGGAGATTTGTTGAAAATCTGCCCGTTGGTCAATTCTATCATGTAGCAGTAGATAATGAGACCCCCTACAATATCTATGGAGGGATGCAAGACAATGGATCATGGGTAGGTCCTGCATACACATGGAAAACTCAAGGAATTAGAAATCATTACTGGCAAGAGGTTTCATTTGGTGATGGTTTTGATGTAATGCCAGATCCAAGAGATTCTAGATATGGAATTTCTACCTCACAGCAAGGGTCTGCTTCGATATATGATAGAAAGACAGGTTATAACGAATCAGTAAGACCAACCTACCCCGAGGGTGATGTAGAGCTGAGGTTCAACTGGAATGTAGGAATGGCGAGACAACCACAAAATCCAGATGTAGTTTATTTTGGAAGTCAGTTTGTACATAAAAGTAAGGATGGAGGTCAAAATTGGGAAATTATCTCACCAGACTTGACTACCAATGATCCCGAAAAGCAAAAACAAGGAGAAAGTGGTGGATTGACTATGGATGCTACTGGCGCAGAGAACTATTGTACAGTAGTTGTGATTGAGCCATCCTCTGTAGACGAAAAGCTACTTTGGGCAGGAACAGATGATGGCAATGTGCAGATATCCAGAAATGGTGGTGATACTTGGACGAATGTCGCATCAAACATCCCTGGCATGGCTAAAGGATCTTGGATTACGCAAATCAAAGCTTCGAATAAAAATGCGGGTGAAGCTCTTTTGGTTGCCAATGACTATAGAAGATTCAATTACACGCCATATGCATATAGAACAAAAGATTATGGTCAAACTTGGGAGCGCATAGTAGATAGCAATGATGTAATTGGATATGCCCTCTCTATTGTGGAAGATCCGGTCGAAAAGAAGTTGTTGTTTTTAGGTACTGATGATGGCTTATATGTATCGGTGGATGCTGGTTCCAATTGGACAAAGTGGACGGAAGGCTTCCCAACAACTAACGCATACGATATGGTCATCCATCCTACTGAGCATGATTTAGTTATCGGCACATTCGGTCGTTCTTTCTGGGTAATGGATGATATC
>CAYGTD010000183.1:0-7466 GCA_964352725.1 uncultured Roseivirgaceae bacterium | reverse complement strand
TACTACGGATTTTGGTCCGGCTACTCTCGACGGAGGTGGAGTATTCTTCTCTTGTCTAGGAACCGTGACTATGGATCTTAGAACATTAGTAGCAGCTGGTTCTTTTGGAACAGCTACTTATACTTTACAGAAACAGTAAATCAATTTTATTTTTTATTATGAAGGGTATCTGCATCAGATACCCTTTTTTATTGTTTCCTATCGGATATAATCGCACTGATATTTAAATGCAATGAATATAATAAGTCTCCATCTTTATTTACACTCAGAACCCATTCAATTAAAATCTATTTACCATTACACTGAGATTATAAATAATCCAAGCATTTTTAAATTCGTTATCTTTAATGCATAATAAATCTATCGTGCGAAAGTTCAATGAAATGAAGAATCTATTAGTCTCAATATTTTAATCGCATGCGTATTCGCGTGTAACAACGAAGACCTAGATCCAAGACCGGATATAAATGATAACACTGGAGCAGTTGTTCAAATAACGAATCAGTCTACTACCAATTTTAATTTAGGTTTAATCTCTACCGAAAATTTATCTTTCGATATTGATGTGGATGGTTTAGATCAGACAGAGTTAGGGAAAGTAAGTATTCAAATGATATTTACTGATGCAGACAGATTACCTGTTCCGAATTCATATCCCAAAACTTTGGATTCAGTATATGCGACAGTAGAACTTAAATCGTTGACTTCATTTCCTGCCACTGTTACCATAACGCCCGATGATATTATTGAAGCTATTCCTGATTTTATGACAATAGCTGATTTCGGTTTGGGAGATAACATCAACCTTGTTTTTTCAATTACCACTACAGATGGGATTGTGTTAACCACAGCATTAAATTCAGATTTATGTCTTCAGCCAGCACAACCCTCTTTTGGCGGTTGTAATATGTCAATAGACCTTATCTGTCCTTTTGTTGAAGCGGATATTTTAGGAACTTACCTTTTGGTTGAGGATGGTTTTCCAGCCAGTCTTGATCCATCAGTACCTATACATCTAGTAGCTGGCAATGCGCCAAATACCTATATTTTTCTAAACATGTTTCAACATCCTGAAATGTATGATCTAACAATCACTGTGGATCCTGAGACGAGTATTGTAACAATGAAACAACAAGATGCCTTTAATACAGCCAACCTAATTGGAACGGTTGTAAATTCAGATTTTGGTGTTGCGACACTTTATGGCAGTGGTGTATTCCTTTCATGTCTAGGCAAAGTATCTATGGATCTTAGAATGATAGTGGGAGGTGGTTCTTCTTTTGGACCCGAGACGTACACGCTTCAAAAGCAATAAATTACTTCAACCTTGTAATGTCTTATAAGTAAGAGATTATCAATAATTAAATAATAGATTCCAAAAATTGCTTTGGACTTAAGTCTAGAAAATACCTGAAATCCTTTATTAAGTGAGATTGGTCATAATACCCACATTCATACGTCAGTTCCGTTAAGCTTTTCCCCTCACTCTCCTGATATGATCTAATGAAGTAGTTGATCTTTTCAATTTTGCAAAACTCTTTTGGTGTCAGGCCAATTTCTCGATTGAAATGCTGCTCTAATTTGGACTTACTAACACATAGCGATGAATATATCTCTTTAATCGTAATAGAGCCACTGGCATACTTAATTCGCTCAATAGAATCAAGTATTGTAGTGCTTACAGATTCAAATTCCGATATAGACACATCTATCAAATCAATGATTAATTCATGCAGACCTATAGGATTTTTATTAGCATGAGCAAATCGCAAATTTTCCATCATTGATGGATCTAGATGCATCTTATGAATACCGTTAGATATCTCTACAAAAGATGTAGCTATTCGTTTAGCGTAAATGGGGTTTACTTTGACAAGTAGACATTCGATACCTTCACTACAATATTTTAATTCCAGGCCTCTCCCACGGGGCATTAAGAAATATCCCGTATTATGATCTAGCAAAATATCTCGAGAATGGCCCACTGGCTTTATTTTCATCCCCTGTTTGAAAGGAATGATTATTTCAGCCTTATTATCTGGAATTAGCATTTGGCTATCCGATACCGACTTTGAGTCAATGATCATCAAATCTTCAATTAGATTGAGACCCTCTTCTAACAATACTTCTGTATTAAACATGTTGGTGACATTTGTTTCAACCAAAATGCTTAGGAAGAGCAAGTACCTTATTGATTATCAGTCAGGTATGTAAACAATCCGAATTGTTTACATCAAAAAATACGATTCTTTACTTTTCTCGAAAAATATAATAGGGTGGTTGAATTTAAGACTGTTTTAGCGCCTTAAATTGTTTTGGAGACATTCCAGTATCACTTTTGAACGCATTATAAAATGACACCTTGTTAGAAAATCCAGATTCTTCAGCAATTGCTTCTATCGTATAGTGATCATATTTACCACTATTAAACATTGCTTTGGCATGACCAATTCTGAAGGTATTAATAAGATTATTAAAATTCCCTGTTCCATGTTTATTGATCGCTCTTGAAACCAGCTTTTCACTGAAACCTAATTCCTCTGCCAATGTGGCTACCTTGATATTCTTGTTTAAATAAAATTCCTCATTCTCCATCAGATCCATCACTTTGATAAATACCTCCCTTAGTATTTTCTCCTCTTGATCTACATTCTCTTTCCGATCCCTTTTAGAGAATAAAGTCGCAAAGCGTGACCTAAACCACATCAGTAAAATACTGAAAACAGTCATCGTTATTGCAGGCACTATCCAATTCACTTGAGTCATTTTAATTAAAACAAGTTCTAAAGCTAACATCCCTAATACCGCAAAAAAATCTTCTTTTTTACAGTTGAATAGTTTCAAGCTTTTTTACAATTTTTAATTGTCATTGACCAATTAAAATTGTACTCCTCTTCATACTTAGTGAGGGCCTTTGACTGTAAAACGCCAAAGGCCTTCTTTTTTCAATAAGTTTCTTGATTAAAATTGACTTATTCTAAGATTAAGATTTCTTAATCTTACAAATTTTTAAGGTTTTCATCTACAACTATAATTTTTTCGTTAATTCTTGTACATTTGACACACAATCAGCTAAATAGAGTCAATCATGAGTAAAAAAAAGCGAGACAACTGGCTTAATTTCAAAAACATCATGCATTATGCATTCGATGATATTTGGACGAGCATGTGGAAATTCTTACTAAGAAGACAAAATAGATTTCATCGTCACCATATTCATCATGACGTTGAATGAACAAATAAAGAATCATTAAAAAAGTCAGCTAGTAGCTGACTTTTTTTGTTTTTAAGATAATTTCACAACCTCACGCAACCAATGCAACCTCGCTTGCATCTACCCAATGAAGGTGAACAAAATGCTGCGAATAAATAAATCATCGACTGAAGAAGAACTACTGGAAGGTTGCCGAAAAGGTAAACCAGCAGCACAGCGTGACCTTTATGATAGACTCGCTCCCAAAATGTTGGGGGTATGTATTCGATACATCAAAGACAGAGAAGAAGCAGAGCATGTGATGATTGGTGGAATCGTAAAAGTATTTGACAAAATAGATCAGTTCAAAGGAGAAGGAAGTTTTGAAGGTTGGGTAAGACGAATTGTGGTGAATGATTGCTTGATGTACATCAGAAAGAATCGTTCCATGTCATTAGAAACTGACATTGAAACAATCCATGACCACCCCGATTTAAAAACAATGGAAGATGCTCTAGATGTAGAGGATCTTCTGAAACTGATAAATGAATTGCCTGTTGGATATAGGACAGTTTTTAACCTCTACGCAATTGAGGGATTTAGTCATGCTGAGATAGGAAAAATGTTGGATGTGAGTGAGAATACTTCCAAATCTCAGCTGAGCAGAGCTAGAAAATGGTTACAAACCAAACTAGCAGAGATAGAAAGTGAATTAGAAAATACAATGACAAATGGATCAAAATAAGATTGATCGGCTTTTTAGAGAAAAAATGGATAACCTGGAGGTGATGCCATCTGCTGGAGCATGGTCTCAAGTGGAGAAGCAAATTCGTCCAAAGCGTACATTTAAAGTATACTGGTTGGCTGCTGCTGTCACTTTGATTTTTGCTTCATGGATATTTTGGCCTTCTCAGGTAGAGTTAAGTCAAACACCAATTGCTTCCGAAGTAAGTTACCCACCAGTTTTAGAATCTCCAGAATTTAATTTCTCAGAGATAAAAGTGGCAGAAGCTAAAAAAGAAGCAACCAAGAAGACCGTATCAAGACCAAATGTTCAACTAGTAGCAAAAGTTGAAAAGCCGGATAAGAAAATTCAACCTCAGATTGAGGAAATGACTCCTTTAGAGATTGAAACAAAAAGTGCTGTAGCAATTGCTGAGTTGGAAGAACCAGAAGTAATTGAAGAGGCAAAAAGTAGTGTTGTTGATTTTTCAGCAGTGAAGATTACTTATATCGCTTCTGCTAAGAATGAAGCAACGGAAGAACTACAGAAGACTGATTCTGCGAATACTTTCAAAAAGATTATCGCATTCGCGGAAAGAATTGATCCAGGTGAGATGATGGCTGAATTTAAATCAGCTAAAGACAATCTTCTCAACAATGGGTTTAAGAAGAAGGAAAAGAACTCGCTTTAAATAAGACTAATAATGAATACTCTCAAAATAAATACGACTATGAAAGCAATTGCCGCACTTTTGATATTGGCATTGTGGATACCTGCATCTGCCATGACTGAAAATGACCCAAAAGGGGACACAGTGATAATAGAACTGAATAAAAATAGCAAAATAGTGATCTACACAAAGACTAGAGCTGATTTGGCCTCTCTTAAAAATTACGATATCAACCAAATGATTCGTGACTTAAACGAGCAATTATCGGACAGTGTAAACTATCTAGAACTAAACGGTGATGAAGAAAAGGCATATGCTAATGATGATGAGATAGACATGAATGATTGGAAAATCAACAATGATGAAGTCAGAATAAAACTAGGTGGCATTCAATTAGACGTAGATCCAGATGAAGCAGAAGACTGGGATGAGGACGACTGGAACGATAGAAAAAAAGTGACTTATGATGCTGAAAGAGTAGATAGAACCACACATCACTTCAATGTAGACATAGGACTAAATAACTGGTTAGAAGATGGTAGTTTTCCAAATGAAACTAATCAGCCTTACTCAGTAAAGCCATTTGGTTCATGGTATGTTGGTTTGACAAGCATCAACAGAACTTGGGTTGGCGGGCCACTATTTCTAGAGTGGGGTGTAGGTATAAACTGGTATAATTGGAAACTAGAAGATCCTGATTACCGAATTATAGAAGCTGCCGAAAATGTTGACTTTATAATTGATCCAGCTTTGAATGGACAAAAGAGTAAGCTTACAGCTTCTTACATCAATGTACAAGCGGTACCCATGTTTGACTTTTCTAGAGGAAGACAAAGAGTAAAAAGTATAGAGTCTGGTGGAGTTAGAGTAAAAAGATACTCCCGTCAAGGATTTCGATTTGGACTTGGTGGATATGCCGGATACAGAATAGGTAGTCATTCTAAGTTTATCTACAAGGAAAATGGAGACAATAATCGTGATAAAGAAAAAGATAACTTCTACTTAGAGAACTTTAGATATGGACTTAGAGCTCAAGTGGGATGGAAAGGAATGGAATTTTTCGGCACTTATGACTTAAATGAAGTATTCTCCTCAAAAGCAGGAAACCCTTCACTTAATGCAATCAGCTTTGGAATTACATTATAGTAATAAGAATATAGGAAGTACATCATGAGCATCACTCGAAAGGGTGGTGCTTTTTTTATGGCAATTCTTCTCCTTTAAACATTTCCCTTTCCGTCTTTGTCAATCTCAAATCCCTAATCGCTCTATCCTGAGACGGTCTTAGAAAAGAATATTGAACCAATATTGCAAAATAGGAAAGTACAAATAAGTAAGAAGAGATAATCCAAAGACCAGCAAGAGCTATCAAACCCGCCAATAAAAGAAAAGTGAACCTGCGGATACTCTTCTTTTTGTACTCAGCCAATTTATCCCTGATTGACATATCTTCTTCCACATGATACTGTGTCCCTCCTCCTTTCCATGCATACCATGAAAGATACCCTACACCAATATTAGCAAGGACAATTAGTAGGATTGAAACACCATTACTATTGATTGCAAAACTTTTTGACGAATCTATTTCTAAAAAAAGGAGTGCAAATGGAATCAGTGTCACTGAAATAAATAAGTGATAGAGCTGATTGATTTGATGATGAAAATCACTCCAGGTTTTAAATCGTTTCGCCATGAACACAAAGAAATCATAAAATCTTTTATAACCTATTTTAAAAAATTATCGTATATTGATATGATATCATTTTAATATCACTATTCAAAACTGTAAGAAATGAAAAAACTCCATCTTCTTTCTATTGCAATAATCCTCTGCTTTGGCTCTACTGCCCAGAAGTTTATAAGCGAAGAGGTTGCTATTGATGAGTTAAAAGGGACACTTACGATCCCAAAAAAGAAAACCAAAACTGCCATCTTGATGATTTCAGGTTCTGGGCCAACTGACCGTGACGGAAATAGTGCAATGGGATTGAGTAATAATTCACTAAAAATGGTGTCGGAAGAATTGACCATAGCGGGATACGCAGTACTCCGGTTTGACAAAAGAGGAATCGCGGAAAGTGCAAAAGCGATAAATGACCCTAAAGAATTACGGTTCGAAGATCTAATTGATGACACAAAAGAATGGCTCAACCTTCTTTCTGAAAAGGGATATCAAAATCTCATAGTCATTGGCCATAGCCAAGGATCACTTGTTGGAATGGTCGCATCACAAAACAATCATAAGGTAAAAGCATTTATATCTATTGCTGGATCAGGTACGGACGTTGGCACTATTTTATTAGAGCAACTTGGCAAGCAAGCTCCTATTCTAGTTCACGAAGCTAAAGTCACGTTAGATTCCATCAAGTCCGGTCATACTGTAAATAAGGTAAATCCTTTCCTAGTGAGCCTTTTTGGGCCACAGATTCAAGACTTCATCAGATCATATGTAATGTATGATCCGTCAAAAGAAATAACCAAATTGGATATCCCTGTACTAATTATAAACGGCACAACAGATATTCAGGTAGGTGTGGATCAAGCTAACATGCTAAAAAAAGCTTATCCGAATGCACTGCTGCAGATCATAGAGGGAATGAATCATGTCCTGAAAGATGCTCCAGCTGAAATGGCTGCCAACATGGCAACTTATAACAATCCTACGCTTCCACTATCAGATGGACTCATGGATAGTATTCTATCATTTATCAAAAAAATTTAAAAAGCTATGACAAAGAACGAAAAAATTACTAAACCTATTTCAGGTTACACTGGATTATTCCTAAGTCTGTTGCTGCTCGTCACTTTTATAGCGGGCACGGCGATTACTCATACTCCATTATTCATACCTGTCATCATCGCTTGGCTCGTCATGTTGC
>CAYGTD010000182.1:7135-7487 GCA_964352725.1 uncultured Roseivirgaceae bacterium | reverse complement strand
ACTCCAGGCATCTCCTGAATCAAGTGTCAGTTCCTTTCTCTTTAAATAGAAATAGATTAAACCAAGAATGAATATTGCTCCCAGCATCGCCACAAAATCCAATTGAATCATCACAATCAAGCATGCAACAGCTCCAATTAGACTAATCCAACCAGATACTTTGAAATCAGGTCTGTATTCTGTACTTGTCCATTTCTCAAAGGCTGCACTAATGTTTAAAAATCCGTAGGTCGTAATGAAGAAAATAGATACGATGCGAGCTATCACATCTAATTCTCCAATCAAAATTCCAACCTCTGCAATGAGGAATGCAAGTATTACCGCATTTCTTGGCTCATTCGTATCGCCATAT
>CAYGTD010000182.1:0-7125 GCA_964352725.1 uncultured Roseivirgaceae bacterium | reverse complement strand
TTCCCAGCGCGGAAGAAAGAGTGGCCCCCCATATTCCTGCAACCACCAATTCAGGCACCCAAGAAATTTTCAAAAGAATCTGAGGGTCTGTCAGTAAAGCATCTCGCTCAATAGAAACTGCAAAGAAGATTGCTAGAGCAATATATATAATGAAGCCAACAGCAATAGCAGCAATAGTTCCTTTAGGTATGGATTTTTTAGGATCTTCCAAATCTCCAGACATAGATACACCTGCGCTAAATCCTGTAACTGCTGGAAAGAATATACCGAACAATACCATAAGCGAAACAGCTGAGGACGAACTTTTAAATAGTGGTGCTTCAGGTACAAAATCATGATTCCCAAAAAGGATAGAAATGATAGAAAGAGCAATTGCCCCCAAAATGAAAAACTGAGCTCTGATAGCTAAAGATGTACTTATAAAAGTGATAGTGGTAAGAATAAGAAGTGCCAATGATCCAACTATGCGGATGTTTTGGATACTTACTTCAAATCCCATAAACGGCAAATAACTTTCAGAAAAACCAATAAGGTACAAACTGATACTAAATGATAAACCAACGAATAGCGCAAGTCCAAGGGTTCCACCAATTGGTAATCCTAAACTTCTAGAAATAATGTAATAGGGACCTCCAGCTTCTACTTTCTTATCGGTGGCCATGGATGATATACTCAGTCCTGTGGTGATGGAAATGATATGTGCCACTACAATGATTCCTAATGTAAGCCACAATCCAGCCTCCCCTACAATGAAAGGCAATCTCATGTACATGATCACACCTAAGATGGTAAGAATAGAGGGGATAAAAACCCCACCGAATGTTCCGAACTTTTTGATTTTTGCCATCAAAGAATTTTTATCAATTAAAGCTGAATGAATTAATATTTGAAAAGATACAAATACTTGATAATATGATAGTTATGCTGATTGTATTGTAATTACTTCGATTGAGCTTCAATTTTAAGATAACTTAGTTTAGATATTTAAGACCAAGTTAATTCGAATACGTCACATTGATTCACAAAAATTAATGACCTTTCACTTTACATTTAGTTTCAAGAATAAAGAAAATGCATGGAATACTTAAACGCGTACACAGAAACAATTGCTATTTCATTGATAGTGATCATCTCCTACTTTTTCAATTTCGTTTCTGAGAAGTCAAAAATTCCGAGTGTCCTTCTTTTAATTGGACTGGGAGTTGCATTTCAAAAACTTCTTAATGCACTAGGAATAGATTTAACAGGCTCTATCATGGAAGCGCTGGAATTTCTTGGCGTGGTAGGACTTATTATGATAGTACTTGAGGCTGCCTTAGATCTAAAGCTCAAAAAGGAGAAAAAACCACTACTAATAAAATCATTTGTTATTGCATTGATCTCTCTGATTGGCACTGCGCTAATTATAGCCTATATATTTAATACATTCATTTTTGATGATTTTCTAAAATCACTGATTTATGCAATTCCACTTTCTATTCTAAGTAGCGCTATTATTATTCCGAGCGTGAACTCATTGATGCCTAAGAAGCGCGAGTTTATGATTTATGAAAGTACTTTCTCAGATATTTTGGGCATCATGTTTTTCTACTTTGTACTGGGTGGAGTAGATGCAGACACTACAAGTGAGATTGTCTTGGATGTTTCCTCTAGCATTTTCATCACCATTGCGCTATCATTAGTTATCAGTTATCTGATGGTTTTCTTGCTGCAAAAGTTAGAATCAAAAGTTAAATTATTCTTTTTGATTGCTATTTTGATTTTACTCTATTCCACTGGAAAATTATTCCACCTTTCTTCTTTATTAATCATCATGGTGTTTGGGCTAGTGCTCAATAATTACGAATTATTCTTTAGAGGAAGGCTTAAAAAATTCGCAAACCCTGAGGCTTTAAATCACATCACAGAAGACTTTCATGTGGTAACCATGGAAACTGCATTTGTAGTAAGAACTTTCTTCTTTGTCATTTTCGGTATGACACTAGATTTCTCGGGAATAGGTGACCTTCCTTCAATCTATATGGCATTAGCTGTGCTAGCAATCACCTATGTTTTAAGATTCATTCTATTGAAAATAATAGTTAGAAGAAATATTACACCACAATTATGGATTGCCCCAAGAGGCTTAATCACCGTTCTTTTATTCTTCTCCATACCAGCTCAATTTTTGGATGATCGCTTTAACCAATCTATTCTCCTCATCGTAATTCTGGCCACTAGCGTAATCATGACAACTGGTCTAATCGCTAAGAAAGAAGACATTGACGAAGTAGATGAATTGAAATTTGATGAATGGGGAGAGCTAGATCGAGAGATTGATGAAATAGAGAAAGTAGAAGAGCAATAGTACTTTACCCTTCACTTCACTATAACTCCTATTATAAATGACTCAGCATCATTCCCGCAAAAGTCAAGGCCAAGAAAAAGCCAAACATATCAGTGACAGTAGTAAGTATCGGACCAGAAGCCAATGCAGGATCTACATTCATTTTTTTTAAGAAAAGAGGAATAACACCTCCTAAGGAAACTGCTACAACGGTATTGATCATCAATGCACCACCCACCACTAAGCCTAAGTAGGCATTGCCTTGCCATAAGTAAGCGGCTAGACCTATAAGTAATCCTAGGACAGTTCCGTTGATAAGTCCGACCGATACTTCTTGAAACCAAACCCTTGCCATCTCAAATGGCCTAATGACACCCAAAGAAAGTTCTCTTAAACTCACCGCAACTGCCTGATTTCCAGAACAACCACTCATATCTGAAATAATTGGGAGAAAAACAGCCAACGCAATTACTGCTGATAGCGTATCCTGATAAATGGCGATGATACTAGCAGCCGCTATATTCAAGAGAATATTGACACTCAGCCAAGAAAGCCTCCTTCTAGCCCGCAATAAAATTGGCATTGTTCTCAGTTCCTCGCCACCAACAATACCTTGAGTTTCCAAATGCTCCGTATTTGTTTGTTCGCTCTGAGCCTCTCTGATATCCTCTCTTAGGACTACTCCTTTAAGCACCATATCGTCATTTACAACAGGTACTCCATAGTAGTTATGAACATCAAAGAATTTTATTAGCTCTTCCAAAGTGGCCTGATCGTTTACTACCAATGCATTTGTGATAGCAATCTCTCGCAACTTGGTTTTAGGTTTAGAGAGTAATAAATCTCTCATACTCAATACACCTCCAAACTTTCCATTGGAAACCATATAAATGTATTGCAGATGATATTTTTTATACTGCTCTGCGTTTTCTCGAAGGTCCCCTACCAAGTTTTCGACACTCTCTGATTCTTCGAAAGCAAGAAACTCTGTAACCATCAATCCACCGGCTGTCTCTGAATCATACAGAATGAGATTCCGAAGATTCTCGGCATCCGCATCATCCATATTGTCCATGATAGCTTCGGCATCTTCTTCCTTCATTTCTAGAAGAAAATCTGCCTGGTCATCACTTGTCATCTCAGAAAGTATAGCTGCAGCACTTTCTGGTTCTATACCCTTAATAGACCGTAAGGCTTGTACCCATGGAATGTCTTCCATGAGTTCTGCAGCATCCTCTGGTGAAAGTAAAGTCATCAATTTCACACGCTCGTCTTCTGTCAAGTGACCTACTACACCTACTAGGTCAGACGACTCCTGTGCATCAATAAATAGCTTTATTTCATCTAATTCACTATTTCTGATTTGTTCTCTAAGGCCTTCCCATGGACGCTCCTCTTGCATTGATATGATATTTTGAATGGTGAATTGATAAAAAACTCTAAGATATGATCAAGTAATTAGTTGTAAGTATCATCTATTGATTATCTAGCTCTTTACCCAATTTAAGAATTCTCTTATCGATCGATTCTATACTTGAAAACAGCTCACTTGATTTCTTGGTTGTTAAAAATCGTTTAGAGACGCTACCGTTCTTTTTGAATTCGTGATAAATAATACTACCCAATATGCCGTTAAGTTCCTCCTTCTCTTTAGTAAGTTGCTTGATTTCTTTTTCCCCTTTGTACCTATCCACATAATTTTCTACCACACCAGAGGCTTGTTCAAATTTCTCAGCCCCTTTACCATATAAATCTTCTGCTTTCTCCTTTACTTCTTCAAAAATGTCTGTTGAGATATTAGCCAAAGCTTTGGCTCCTTCACTCACATTTTCCTTAAATTCACTAAAGAAGCTGCTAAAACGTGAAAATTTTATCTCCACATCCTCCTTTTTAGGAGTAGATCGTTTTTTAGAAATCGTCATTTTAGGTGTTGGTTTTGCTCCCACTTGTTTCTTCAAAGCCTTTTTCGGTTTAGTGGTTTTTATAACTGCAGGTTTATTTGTTTCTTTTTTTGCCATTTTATTTATTATTTACCTCAATAGTATACGCATTTAGAGTCGGAAAACATAAAAATACTTGTAGATGTTATATAAATGAACATCAAGTTAGATATAGCTTAAAATGCATAATCCAATCCATTATATTATAAATTCGCACTCCCTTAAGGCAGAAAGAATGAAAAAGATGCTAAACTGATTAATGGAAAGGATTAAGCAACGAATTATTTGGTTTTGGTTTGGACTAAAAAGGAACATTATTCGAATAATGGTTTCCAAAAGTTCAGATCACACTATTGCCACAAGCATGGCTATTGGTTCTTTCATTGCTGTATTTCCGACTCCAGGTGTGTCTGTTTTTATTACTTTATTTGTTGCAGCAGTATTTAAAAAGTTAAACAGAGTCGCTTTAGCGCTGAGCCAAGCTATATGGAATGCTTTTACCGTAATCCCGATCTATTGGCTAAGTCTAAGAGCTGGCAAACTCATTTTTACCTCAGATGTAATTCATGAATTCAAATGGGAATGGCTTACACTCTTTATTGATTTTGTAAAACGTCTCGTTATTGGTAATCTTTTCGTTTCCATTCCTTTGGCAATTGTTACCTATTATCTCACTCTTTTCGGAATAAAACAATTCAAAACGTATAGAGCGAATAAAATGAGAACTAGAATGAAGACTCGCAAAAAGCTAAGGGAGGAAAAGCAAGATAGATTGGAAATCTCAATGCCCAATCCACCTAGATAATACGCTCAAGTATACTATCAAAAAAATCTTTAGATCAAAAAAATCATATTTCTGTGGCGTCTACGACGATTTTATGAAACTCTCAGCCTAAAAAGTGAGATTTTTAAAAAACAACTCGGAAGCCATTATGAAAATAGGTCTCTCTTATTCCGGCTACTTCATATTGTAGTTACTGGGGTATTTTTTATTTCCATTTGCTTGGTTTTTGCTCGTGAAAAATCGTTCGGGAACGTTATCAGAAAATTTAAGTTGAATATATTTACAACTACTTTACTCATCAATTTAAGAGAATAAAACGTGTTAAAAATATTAGATAGGAAAATATTTCTGTTCCTCCTTATTGCTTTTTTTGGTGGTTTTATTACGTTTTATTTTAATCAACAATTACAAGATTATGAGCATAAAAAACGTGAAGATGAGCTATCAAATGCCCATAAAGTAGTTGTAAGTAAATTCTCAGAATCACTCAATCGATTCGCTTATCTCATGTCTGGCATAAGGTCTTATCTTCAGTATGCAGAATCATTCCCCTCGCAAGCAGAACTACAAAGATTTTTAACCTATCAAACCTCTGAATTGAACTTCAATGATTCACTTATTGTGTCGTATATAAATAAAAACCATGAATTCATCTACAGCTTTACAAAAGAACAAATAGATCCCGGAAGTATGATTGGAACATCCGTGAGATCCTTTCGGAATGGTGTAGAGATAGAACGACTGGATAGTTTGCTTCAAAAAGACAAGATGAAGTTATTTCCTCCAATCAACTTAGTTGAAGGATGGGTTGGCATTCCATTGAATTTTCCAGTATTCAGAAATGGTACGTCTTTTGGTTATATCGCTTCTATTCTAAACTTCAGAAATATCATTGAACCCATTTACAATCTTGAGTATTCGGACATATTTGCCTTTCGATTTTCGGCAGGGGAGGAAGTATTTTTTGATAGAGAACGAGTACATGACGAAGCTAAAGTGTATCACAATCGGACAGATCCAAAATATTTTAAAAACTATGAAATTGAACCTGACCAATTCATTTCATCAACCATTACGGCATATGGCCTCACCTTTAATATTGGAACTGCGTATATTTCAGATCAAACACCTAATCCCTACCTTCGATGGATTTTCTTCGTCATTTATGGTCTCATAATTTTATCCGCAGGATTTGCAATCTATCGTTATACACTATATAAACAACTCAATGAAAAGTTGAAGCAAGTAAATAACGTGATTAAAGCTAAAAATGATGAACTGCAAGAAATAAATGCCACCAAAAATCGATTGATGTCAATCGTAGGTCACGATCTCAAAGGCCCAATTTCCTCGATTATCAATCTAATCAATCTCGTGGAAGATTCAGCTATCTCTCTAGCCGATACAAAAAGCATTCTCAAGCAACTTAATCCAGTCGCAAAAAACACTATTAATTTATTGGAAAACTTGCTTCAGTGGGCCATGGTAAATAGTAACCAGATATTGTACAGACCTGAATTACTGCTCATAAATGATATAGTCAATGAAAATTACAATTTGCTAAAATCCGTAGCAGAACAAAAAAACATTGAGCTTATAAAATCAATTCCTGAAGATCTAACTGTTATGGCCGATCCTAATATGTTTTCAACCATTATTAGAAATTTAGTTTCCAATGCTATTAAGTACAGTGAAAATGGAAGTAAGGTTAAAGTGAAAGCTAGAGACGAAAATAAGCATATCATTATCGATGTAGAAGATCAGGGTATCGGAATGAGTTCAAAAGACATTTATGCCATAAACAATCTAGAGTTAGATGTTTCTAGGAAAGGAACAGCTGGGGAAAAAGGGACAGGTCTTGGACTTACTTTATGTAAGGCGTTTCTCTCCAAGCATGGCGGTTCCTTGGAAATAAGTAGTGAAAAAGGAAATGGAAGTACTTTTAGCCTAATTTTTCCAGTAAAACCAAAAACATAGCAAATGCTAAGCTTAGTCTTTCCTTTTTCTCAACAAAGCCTAGCTAATACCATCTCAATTATATCACCATCACTTTTAAAACAAAAAAACCTCACATT
>CAYGTD010000181.1:0-7545 GCA_964352725.1 uncultured Roseivirgaceae bacterium | reverse complement strand
TACGGCCTGACTATATGGGCCAATTGGTGCTGGAGCTTTTGGGGAGTTGATGATTATTGTCATGGAGCTATAGTTTTGAGTATTTATAATGGTGAATGCAATTTAATGGGATAATGGGGGAGATTGTGAGGGTGAAGGCGAAAATAGGTGGAGTAAGTTTGTGCATTTAATTTGACATATTTTACTTTAAAGTTATAAAATAATCATTTATATAAAATAATAACACTATAAAGTGTATTTACACCTAACAGCATATTACATTTGCAAAGTGATGTGAAGTAAATGGCTGATAAAAAGGAGGTTGATCATTTTCTTAAAGAATTTAAAGAAAAAATGAGTATCACGAAAGTATTCTTTCGTGATGATAGAGGTAAGAATGCCCAAACTTTAGCTGATTTAGAAATTAGACCGATTGATCGGGAGAAAGTGTTACAAAATCTAAAAGCTGAAGATTATTCCGAAGGACCACTTGAGGACACCTTGTATAAAGGAAGTGATTTGTGGGTTTTCGGTAAGGAAGTAAAAAATAATGAGGTTTATATAAAGATCTCAATTGGATTTGGACAAGGTGGTGTTTTATGTATTTCATTTCATCTAGCCGAGCGAACAATGAATTACCCATTAAAATAAATAGAGATGCAAAGCCCAATTACAGGAAAAGAGATGTCATTGAAATTTGAGTTAAGAAAGCTGGATTTCAGAAAGGAGTCGTTTGATGTGGCTTATCATTTTTTCCAATGTGAAGAAACTGGTGAGCAGTTCACAACTACTGAAATGGACGAATTAAACATGATTCAATTGTACAATCAGTACCGTGAGAAACATAAGCTGCCATTCCCTGAGGAAATAAAGGAGATCAGGGAAAAGTATGGTCTTGCCGCCACAAAAATGGCTGAGATATTAGGGTTTGGTATTAATAGCTATAGGAATTACGAAAGTGGTGAAGTGCCAAGTCAAGCCAATGCGAGACTGATTCAGCTAGCAAATGATCCTGAAAAATTTAGGGATCTGGTTGAATTATCAGATGCTCTTGAGGGGAATGCAAAAGAGAGGTTGGTCAAGAAACTTGAAGGTTTGATTGATGAGCAACACGAGAACTACTTCTCATTAGAGCTTCAAGATTACCTGTTGGGTGATCACGTTTCAGATCAATACTCTGGTTATAGAAGGCCGAGTATTGATAAGCTGACTGAAATGGTGGTCTACTTCAGCGAGCGCTTGAGTCCCTTTACTACAAAACTCAACAAGCTTTTATTCTACGCAGATTTTGTGTCCTTCAAGCTGTATTGCCAATCTATGAGCGGAGCAAGATATAGAGCAATAGATAGAGGGCCGGTACCCAATAATTTCCATAGCATTTTTGACTTCATGGCCAATAATGGAAGCATCAATATCAATCATGTTGTATTTCCAAATGGGAATGAAGGTGAAGAATTTCGAGCCAACCCCAATCGACAATTTAATCGAGAGTTATTTTCAGATGCTGAAATTAAAGTGTTAGAGAGGGTATCCAGTCATTTCAAGGAAATCTCAACTTCGGATATTATCGAATATAGCCACAAGGAAAAAGCGTGGATTGAGAATGCAAAGGATAAAAAGATGATCAGTTATAAAGATTATGCCTTCGAATTATCAATTTAGAATAAAAAGACAATTGAAAAGAAGTATAAAATTTTAGCCAATCAAAAGGAACTTAGGCCCTTTGATGCTTTTGGTCTTGGCGACCAGGTGCCCCGCCCTGTTAAAGGGCCACCCACTGTGTTTCCATGCCCAGTGCATCAAACTTCGTTCGCAGGGTCTGACCCACCGCCTGTACGCCTTCAAAATTCATGGTGCCGCTCTTCATGTTTACCAGCTTGCGGAGCAGCTCCGTGTGCGACGCGTTGTGCCGATTGATGCTGGCAACAAGGGCTTTTTCTGCTTTATCGACTTGCGCCGTGAGGAGCGAGCTGCTTATGCAAATAAGCAAGAGGGGGATCAATAGTTTCTGCATCCGCCAAACTTAGGAAATTTTAGGAGAGGGTGATTGAAAGTCGGACAAAAAGCAATTGGGTCAAGTTGGATTGCTTGAGATTGATTTTATGCAGAAGTATAGTGGTAAGGGATCCTAGGTGGGTTTCAAGGGGGAGGCCTTCTAGAGATGGGTTATGATAAGTCTGAATGATAAAAGCTATGGATGCTGGTAAACCAGTCTCAACTCAATATTAAAACTTAATTTTTCGCCAACTTTTAAACTCCGCTTTGTTCTGAGTTAAAAATGAGGTAACCTTGATTACACTTATTGCAGTTCATGTATTTCCGTCATATTGAGTAGATGCATTTTATCAAGGGTATAGTAACTCAATTATCAATGAGGAGTTAGAGATATTTTAAAAGCATAAAAGAATTTATAAATGATATAAGATGGCAAATTTTCATGATCCAATAAAACACATCAAATTTTTAAGGCAGTCACTTTCACAAGATAAGAAACCATTAGGATACTTCATTTCAGCCGGATGTCCTTTAGCGGTTGACATGCCTAAAGATCAATGGCCGCTAATCGCAGATGTTGCAGGTCTTACCAAATACTTAAAAGACGAACTTTGCTCAAAAGATGGGGAGAAGAACCTGTTTGATAAACTGTTGGATGAACTTATTCTATCGAAGAAAAACGTTGACAATGTCGAAGATATCTTGAGTTTTATTCGAGGTTTGAAGGAGGTTTCTATTGGTAATAAAGTTAGAGGTTTCTCGGAGAAAGATTTAGAAAATTTAGAAAAGAACATATGTTCTAAAATCGTAAACAAATTGGATGTTTCTCTACCTACCAAAAGCACACCTTATCATAAACTGGCACAATGGATTTCAATAGATAGAGAAAGACCTGTCGAAATATTTACGACTAACTATGACTTGCTAATTGAACAAGCATTTGAAGATTTATCAATTCCTTACTTTGATGGTTTTGTGGGCTCAAGACAATCGTTTTTCGACTTACGTGCTATTGAAGAAAACTTAATTCCTAAACACTGGACAAGACTATGGAAAATACATGGCTCAATAAATTGGTTTCAAAAGGAGAACAAAGAAGTTTTTCGTTCTAGTAAAACAAGTGAGATTAATGCCTCTCATTTGATTTACCCTTCCCATTTGAAGTATGAACAAAGTAGAAAAATGCCATATCTGGCGCTCATTGATCAACTAAATAGGTTCATTCGTCAACCAAATTCATTGTTAATTTTATCAGGATATTCTTTCAATGACGAGCACTTAAATGACACTATACTGAGTGCTCTAAAAGCAAATCCTAATTCCATGGTTATTGCCACGCTCTTCGGAACCTTAACATACATGGTGGATGACAATATTAAAGTGAGATACCCCAAAGCAATTGAATTGGCCAATAATCGAAATAATTTGGCAATATGGTCATATGATGAGGCAATTATTGGCACAGTACGCGGGAAATGGAAAATACTTGGGGAGTTTGAAGAAGAAGACAATCTAGCAACTTGCATTCAAAAGGTATCTGCAACGGAAGACTCGGATGAAAGTCATCAGCTAAAATTAGGAGATTTTGCAAAACTTGGAGATTTTCTTCAGGCCCTGACTGGATATAATCAAACGAGACTTGATGAAAAATAACTCTACATATTTAGGTACTGTTCAAGATGTAAGTGGCACAGCTATTAGAGTTGCAATGGTAAATGATTCTTTATCTGGTATAACCTATGTCAATGGAGAAGGATACAGAATTGGACAAATTGGAAGCTTTGTAAAAATCCCAATAGGATATAATTACCTGTTCGGAATTATTACGCAGGTAGGTGCTGGAGCAGTTCCCGAAAACCAAATCTCTAATCAACCTTATGGAAACAGATGGATCACAATACAATTGGTAGGAGAAGGACAAAGAGCTGGCGAATTTCAAAGAGGAATTTCACAATACCCAACAATAAGCGATGAAGTTCATTTAGTTTCAGAGGAAGATTTGAAAAGGATTTATGGACAGCCCGACAAACCATATTTTGTAAATGTTGGGCATATAGCAGGAGCAGAGTCAATACCAGCTTTAATTGATGTAAATAAATTAATTACAAGACATTCGGCTGTGGTGGGCACAACAGGATCCGGAAAGTCCACAACAGTTGCGAGTTTATTAAATGCTCTGTCTGATACCAATAAATATCCGTCTTCACGTATTCTAGTTTTTGATATTCATGGTGAATATGGTGCCGCATTAAAAGACAAAGCGAATATTTATAAAATTAATGCGGAGAAAAGTTCGGGGAGTATTGAAAAGGAATTGTACTTGCCTTTTTGGGCCTTAAGTTTTGATGAATTGTGTGAAATTAGTTTTGGTAAATTCAATAATGAAAAGGACCAAAATGCTATTCTCGAGAGAATTTTACAAGAAAAAATCAAAACTATCGAAAGATACCCGTGTAAGGGTATCAACAGAGACACAGTTAATATAGATTCACCTGTACCATTCAATTTAAACCAACTGTGGTACGATTTATATACCGAAACATTAGGAAGATTTTATAGAGATAGAGATGGTTCACAATTAGATAATCTTGCGTATGAAACGGATGCTGGTGGTAATGAACTAAAAGGAAGTTCTAAAGAAGCAATTCCACCCATTTTCAAAAAACTGAATCAGAATACTGCAAATGGTGAAAGAATTCAACAGCTCGCAGATACAGTATTGAATAGTAGTCAGCAATTACATTCTTTAGGATCGAAGTTGAGAATTCCAAGATTTGACTTTATTTTCAAACCAGGGAAAGAGTGGACTCCCGATGCAGATGGTAAAACCACTCAAGACCTAGACACATTGATAAAAGGGTGGATTGGAAGTGATAAGCCGATTACAATTTTAGATTTATCAGGTATTCCAATTACAATCTTGAACACAATAATTGGCGTTTTACTTAGGATTATCTATGATGGCTTATTTTGGTCTCGTAACCTTTCTCAGGGAGGGAAAGAAAGACCGCTTTTATTGTTGATGGAAGAGGCACATAACTATTTAAATTCTGAAGGGAGTGCTCTATCCATTGTTCAAAAAATAGTAAAAGAAGGAAGGAAATACGGTATTGGAACTATGATAGTGAGCCAGAGACCTTCTGAAATAAATTCTACAATACTTTCTCAATGTGGTACTTTCTTCGCTTTAAGACTTTCAAATTCCACAGATAGGGGTCACATTACAAGTGCTGTTTCTGATAACCTCGAAGGTCTTACAAGTATGTTACCAATTTTAAAAACAGGCGAAGCAATCATTTTGGGAGAAGCAGTAAAGCTTCCTATGCGGACATTTATTAAAGCTCCTCCGAAGAATAGGCGGCCAGATAGTCAAGATCCTATTGTATTTGATGAGGTTGACTCTGAAGATTCAATGCGACCAGGTGGTTGGGGTAATAAGATGGAAGAAAATCCAAATTACGAAGAGTTTATTGAAGCTTGGAGAGCACAAAATCCAAAAATTGAACGTATTATTAAAAAGTAAATAAAATGAAAAGAGTACCTGTAAAATCCTCCAATATAGCTTCAATAGGCTATGATGAAGATTCTTCAACTTTAGAAGTTGAATTTTTAAACAATACAATCTATCAATATTTTGATGTTCCCGATAGCATATTTAATGGCTTAAGGCAAGCTGATTCTCATGGTCAATTCTTAGCTCAGAATATTAAGGGAGTGTATCGATATTCAAAGGTGTAGTTAATGAGAAAAAATGTGCCAAAATATAGTGCTTCATTCTTAATCCCTTAAACGGAATTATTATGGCAAATAGCAATCAAATCAACTGCCCCAACTGCGGTACTTCCATAGATGTCCAAGATATCCTCGCTCATCAGGTAGAAGAACAATTCAAACAGCAGTATCAGGAAAAGGAAACCTTACTTGCCCAGCAGCTACGCGACTTTGAACAGAAGAAGCAAAAAGAAAATGAATTGTTTCAGGAGCGACTGGATAAAGCTGTGAAACTTCAGAGGGAAGATTCCGAGAAGGCCATTCGAAAAAAAATACAGGAGGAGCAAGATGATCTTTATAAGACCATGCAGAAAGAACTTGCCGAGAAATCTGAACAGGTGCGGGAGCTCAACAAGAGCAAGGCTGAGATTGAAAAACTTAAAAGAGAAAAAACAGAACTCAAAGAAGCCGCTGAGGCAGATGCTCAGAAAAGACTGAACGAGCAACTAACAGAAGAAAAGGAGAAGATTCGAAAATCTGAGGAGTTGAAAAACGAGCTCAAGTTGAAAGAAATGGAAAAGAAGCTTGAAGATCAAAAGAAGCTTACTCAGGAAATGCAACGCAAGCAGGAACAAGGCTCTATGCAGATGCAGGGCGAGGTACAGGAGTTGGCCATTGAGGAGTGGTTAATGACTCACTTCCCTTTAGATACCATCGAGGAAATAAAGAAAGGAGCCCGGGGAGGGGATTGTATCCAGATTGTTAATACTCGTGCGAGGCAGAACTGTGGGAAGATCTACTATGAGAGCAAGCGGACAAAGGATTTTGGTGCTGTTTGGATAGAGAAATTTAAGAATGATATGCGTGAAAAGGGAGCTGATGTTGGTGTGCTTGTTACCGAAGCTATGCCTTCAGGTCTTGATCGCATGGGTATCATGGATGGTGTTTGGGTATGTACCTACGAGGAATTTAAAGGTTTATGTTCCGTGCTCAGGGAGAGTGTGATTCAAGTGAGTGGGGCTTTGGTGAGCCAAGAGGGTAAAGGGGATAAGATGCATATGCTTTATGATTTTCTCACAAGCACCACATTTCGCATGCAAGTGGAAGCTATCGTAGAAGGCTTCTCGTCAATGAAAGAGGCACTGGAGAGTGAAAAGCGATCCATGCAGCGCATTTGGAAAGAAAGGGAAAAGCAGATTGAAAAAGTAATCACCAATACCATTGACATGTATGGATCGATCAAAGGTATAGCTGGCAATGCCGTACAATCTGTAAAGGCTTTGGAGTTGGATGAGGGTGAGAATCAAGAGAATTAGTGCTAGAATGAAGACTTCCGAAGTTTTCAAAACTTCGGAAGTCTCCAACCCGAACCCCCAAAAAACCCAAGTACCTAATCCTCAAAACCCCTAAAAAAGTCAAATCAACCGTGATTCACTCTGTTTTGTTGACGGAATTTAGGGTGCTGTCGGGTGTTTCCACCCGACATTGTTCCGAATCGTCAGGTGGAAATACCTACTCGACGATGAAAAATTTAGGTTTTAAAATACCATTATTCCTTAAGCATATACCAGTTATTATTCAAGTATCGGAATTGTCATTTTTAAGAGTTCGGTATTTCCTTCTTGATAATGAGCCTCCAATAGATTTTCAGCATAAGCCTTTAAACCCAGCTGGGAATAATTTCCTCTAAAAAGTATTGTAGCGACTCCTGCCTCAGCTTTAGTCGGGTTAGCTCCCAGTAACTCACCTGCCGAATTCAATTGGAAATGAATTTCTGATGAATCGTCAGGAATGATTACGCCATTGGAGTCGATTACTTCAGCGTATATAAAGATCAAATCATCTTTTTCATTGAAAAAA
>CAYGTD010000180.1:0-7654 GCA_964352725.1 uncultured Roseivirgaceae bacterium | reverse complement strand
CAATAGGGGAGGTATGGGAGGTCTAGTTCTTTCTGAAGTTGATGAACGATTTTCTTTTCTATTCCCTTATGTTCATAATCGTAAAAGTGCATCAAAGGATCTAATCCTATCGCATATTCGGTTGCTAAATGGCTCCCTACTTTTATGTCTTCTTGAATAGTGCCAGAAGTTCCTATTCTAATTATTTGGAGTTTTTTCTTTCTGGCTTTAGGCTCTCTATGGACTAAATCTATGTTGACAAGTGCGTCCAACTCTTGCATAAGAATTTCCACATTGTCAGTACCCATTCCAGAGCTAATAACGGTTAGTCGTTTACCTTTATATTTTCCTGTATGAGTAATGAATTCTCGCTTATTCATTTCAAACTCAACCGTATCGAAATGCTTAGATACTCGATGTACTCTACCGGGATCACCTACTACAATAATTTTATCTGAAATATCCTTAGGACGTAAACTGAGATGATAAACACTTCCGTCAGGATTAAGGATTAAATCTGTTTCAGAATAAGTATGTGCCATGCAAATGGTGGTAGCTAAGTTAGAATTTCCTAAAGTTAATCAGGATTCTAGTTTTTTAGCACGTTTTGCATTCTTGTATGGATTATATCCATTCATCTTTTTCTGATAAAAGCCGGTTCCATCAAATGGTCTTGCGTCAGGATTGTTCATACATTCTTCTGAACAGCATCCATTGTAAACTTCAGCACCATTGTCACTCATGGGAATATGAATGTTACAATGTGGATTTGCGCAGTTTACCATACGGTCACATGGCTCATCTGTAATGTAGCATCTAGAGACAATGGTTGGGTTTACTTTGTTTACATCTTTAACTATGCGGTTATCAAATACATAGCATTTGCCTTCAAAATCTTCACCATCTGCTTCCAGGCCATATTTTATAATGCCTCCGTGCAATTGATGCACGTTTTCAAATCCTTGTTCCAACAGATAGGCACTCGCTTTTTCACATTTTATACCTCCAGTGCAGTAAGTGATAATTTTCTTGTCTTTGTATTTCTTTAGTGCCTCAATCTGATCTGGAAAGTCCCTGAAATTTTCAATATCCAGTGTTAAAGCATTTTTAAACTTGCCCACCATGTGCTCATAATTGGAACGAACATCCAAAATGATGGTGTCATCATCTTCTTCCTTCAAGATCTTCTTAAACTCCTCTGGCTCAACGTATGCTCCTGTTTTTGTGGTCGGGTCGATGGTGTGTAGTGAGGAATGAACTATCTCAGGCTTGACTCTAACATGAAGTTTTTCGAATGCTGGTGTGTCATTTACATCCACTTTAAACTCTGTATGTGAAAATCTAGGATCACTAATTACAGCTTGCATATACTTCTCACAAGCTTCTTGAGAACCAGATACGGTTCCGTTAAGGCCTTCTTCAGCAACAATAATTCTACCGCGAAGATCTAAATCCAAACAAAGTTGATGGTGTTCATCCCTAAATAGCTCAGGGTCTTCTATATGCGAGTAGCAATAGTAGAGTAGTACATAATGTTCCATAATTAACTAATTCCTGTTTCAGCAGGGTGTTAACTCGAATAACTCGAGATATATGATTTAAAAACGCAAAAGTAGAGATTACACATAAAAAAGCCTCAATAAAGAGGCTTTTAAGTTATTCTATAATGATGTTGACCCTATTTGTTCCTTTTGTTAGTGGACTTGTTTGTACAGCCCTTCCGTCATTGGTTAAGTTATCTTTCCTCACGTCTATGAAATAGACTTTCCCTTCTTCAAGAAGACCAACAAATTTAACTTTTCCTTTTTTTTCTGTTTTTCCACCAAACAGTTCGTTTTCAGATGATGTGTAATCAGCTTCGGTAGCAAATACCTTCACATTTGCTCCTTCTACCAAATTGCCCATTCCATCAATGACTGTAATGAGAAGTTTTGGTTTAAATATTTGAGACGAAGCTTCTGTTGAAGCACCTAACAAAAGAATTAAAGACAAGATGGAAACGAATCCTAATTTAATTTTTTTCATATTTGTTTTGTTTGAGATAACTACACTATTTCTAGTCAAAAAAGTTGCAGTTTCCTATAAAAAAATTAGTCAGTTTGGATAATAAGATAATTACCTACTTTCCAAAATGCTTTTTGATCTAAAATAGTAATGACTTTTCCAACTTTATCATTTTCGATTTTATAACTCCCTTCCGGGTGTGTTGTTATGAACTTAATCTTTTTTGCTGTAAACGGAATTTGAGTTGATTTATCTTTTTCAATAAGTGTGAAAATAGATTCGTTAGCATTTGCTTTTAAAATTTTCACTTTACCAATACCTATAAACCCCCCTTCTTTGGTAATAATGTTATTTTTCTTAAGATCCTTGCTGGAACCTGAATAGAAAAAAGCTCTATTGAGCATTTTATATAATTCTTGAGTAAAGGCTTTTTGCTCCTCATAGACTTTCTCCAAGTCTTCAAACTCCAAGTTGAGTGCTTTTTTTTGTCGATTAAACTCTTCCTCTTTTTCAATTAATGTTCTAGCAGAAGATTTCAGTGCTCTATCGAGTGCCATTACTTCTGCACTTTGATTTGAAGAAATTTTTCTTAGCTCATTAAGATTTTTGTCCAAAGACATAATCTTCATTTGAGAATTGCCAATCAAATTATCGATGTAGAAAATACGACTTTTGATTCGCTCATCTACAGGTGTGCTCAAACCGGATTCACCTTTCAAATCCGATACTAAAGACCAGTTCAATTGAATTTTACTAAGATTAAAATCGATCTCTTCTAGCGTGAGTTTGTAGGCGCTTATAGAGGATTCTTGCTTACTTACTTTATTGCGTAGAGTTTCATTTTCATTTCTCAAGGCAGCAATCTTTCCATTCAGTGCCTCCATTTCCTTTTTATTGGATCTTTGGCAACTTGAAATAGAAATAAGAATAATGAGAGTGTATAAGGATGCCTTATTCATAAAAATCTAAAATTGATACCTCAATATAGCTAAAAAGCTATTTGCTTATCTCAACAGCAGGATTGCCAAATACTGTTTTGCCTTTTTCTACATTTCCCACCACAACTGATCCAGCCCCAATTCTTGCTTTTTTTCCAATCGTTACTCCAGATACAATGGTGACTCCAGAACCAATGAAAGCACCATCCTCAATGGTCACTTTGGATCCAATAATTGTTCCCGCGCCTATTTGTACAAAGTCTCCAATCTCTACTTCTTGCTCTATCAGTGCCTTAGAGTTGATCACATTGTGCTGACCAACTTTTGAATCGTTTGATAAAATGGCTCCAGCGTTGATGAAGTTTCCATGTCCAATGCTTGCTGATTCAGAAATGGTTGCCGATTCATGAATAGCATTCATGGGCATTACTTTTCTTGTTTCGTTCAAGTATTCAACATGCTTTTTTCTCTCCGCATTATCATCTGTGGCAATAAAAGCGTCACATTTTTGTCCAATCAACTTTAAAAAGCCATGATCATCTGTAGCACCTAAAACAGAGATGCCATTTATTTCTGTATTGTGGGCTTCCTCATTATCATCCAAAAATCCATACACCACAATTCGATTGCTGTTGAAGATTTCAAGTGCTGCCTTTGCAATACCTGTAGAGCCAAAAATGATTACTGGTTTGTTCATATCTATAAAATAAGGGCGCAAAAATAGCGATTATTCCTTCGCTTTTGAAGAAAGGTATTGATGAGGAAGAATTGACACAATAAGAAACAGAAATGGCAAAAACGCATTTCTATACCTGACCAAAGACCCAAAATTGGGAGTGGTAAGAGCTAGCATGGTGGCTAGTACGGAAATGCATATCAAAGCAGGAATTAGAAGTTCAAAGTCGACATTAGGCTTGTCTTTTATCAATATTAAAATGGATAGGATAGAAAAAATAATAAGAATAAGATTTTCTATCCTGTGAATCCACCCAAAAGCAACGGTGGTGTTGAATATGGAAGGTCTAAATAGACCTGTAAATAATGCATAAGGGGCTAACCTTCCAACCGCATTCCATGTTGGTTCTTCTACAGTAACTAAGTTTTGATCAAGAGTTGATGAGTTTTCCAGTATGGTCTTATTAATCTCAAAAATAGTTTGAGGAATTCTATCAATCTTGAAGTATGGATGAATATGTTGCGTTGTGAAAAGTGTAATAGTAAATATTGCCGTAGCAAATAACCATCTTATTTTTTTTGTAGATGATTTAATTAAATATAAGCTGAAGAGTAGGGCACCAAATAGAGTAATCGTGATAAATAGGTAGTGTTTCAGGTGAAAAAGGAGAAAAAGTAAAATGGAGCCAATGACTATTTCTAATATGGAACTTCTCTTGAGGTAGACTCCCTTAAGTAGAATAGCCACAGAGAAGACAAGAGCAGTTGAGGAGATGGTGTCTTTTAATATTCCTGAGGACCAAAAAACAACAGAAGGAATGAATAAAAATGAGATTAATGTAACTACAGGGTATTTAGGATAAATTCTGATAAAAGTGATGACAAAATACCATGAAGCGATAAAGCTAAAAAAGGAAAGATAGAGCGAGATTATCCAATAAGAGCTTCCAGTCAATTTAGCAAAAACAGATAATATCTTGATAAAAAATAAATCTCTAGGATGATTGTTGTTGGCGTAGCTACTATCGGCGATTAAAGTATACCAATGCTCCAAAGCACTTAGCTTAGCCATCTCAGAAGCTTTATCAAAAAAGATTATGCTATCTCCTGTTCCATAATAGTGATAGTAGATTAAACCTAAGATGATTCCTAAACTTAGTTTTAATGAGATGGCAGACCAAAAAATGATTGGCTTAAAAGAACTTTTTAGCTGTTTGAAAGCAAAATACGATAGAAAGCTTAATATCAGAATATGGATGAACCAGTAAATCATTTACTTAGCAATGCTACTCCAATATTGCAAGAAAGACATTTATGATTTTGACAATAGTTCTTAAACAATTGGATTTGAGCCTGAGAATCTAGCGCTGTTTTGGGTATTTGACCAATCGAAATCCACTTTTTGGTTATTCTATTCGCTTCTTTAGGGAGATACTCTAGTAAATCCATCGCTCTATCCATGTATTGTTGATTGCCAGTGTACTTACTGTAAGCGGCTAGAACTGGAGCTAAGGTGTTGATAATAATATTGTGGAAGGTAGCTTCACCTATTTTCATACCTTTCTTCTTTTTCTCCTTACCGAAATTGTAGTGCCGAACCCAGTATTCCGATAGATTACAATTAATCGTCAAAATGAATTCCTTCACATTCTTAACCTCAATTAGGCTAGAGAAAAGCCCTGGGTTTTGGCTGAGCAGTGCTGAGAACTGTGAAAGTCTTACCGAAGGAAAATTAGCAGGGCGCATTTTGCCAAATTTCCATTCACTCTTCACTAAAGGTTTTTTCAACTTATGCTTTGAACGTAAATAGTCAAATTCCTTTTTGAGTATGGACTGATATTCATCGATTGTTGTATCTAAAAAGCCTGCTTGACCAAAGAGAAGAGAATCAATTAACTCAGGCTTATGAGTATATTTTTTCAAAAGATTAAATGGGAGCGAAGAAGCTAGTTTCTTAAACGGTTCTTTATTAATTGAAAAACCAAAATTTGATGCAAGTGTACGGTAGAATGTTTCGTCCCAATCATTCTTAGTTTCATGAAGTGCTTGCAAAACTGACGTAGCTTTTTGTTCTAGTCTTTCGCTCAATGCTCGATCCATCATGGATGAAATTGTTATATCATCGATATTGGATAGTTGTTTTGTACAGAGTATTTCCTCCTTTGATGAGAGGTGAGTTTCATACTTTTCTAATAGCGCTAGGTCAACTTTATTTTTAAGCTCAAGAGTGGGAATAATTGATTGACCAAGATAAATCTCAGTATCATGCTGCCATACTACGTGCAGGATAACATTCTCATATGCTTTATCATGCTGATGTCCATGATTATTCCAGTCTGAGGACTTCAAGTGTATTTCAACATTTCCCGCCCACTCAATTTCGCTAATCTTAATTCTCGCTTCCTCAAAGTCAGGTCCAGAATCATGATTGTGATTACCTTGATGAAATACGGTCAGCGTTGATCCATCTACCAACTGAAGACCTTTAGTTGTAATTTTTTGAAATTTCCAGATATAGTGAAGAAAGTGCTCGTCCATAACGTTGTGTAGTCCAAGATAGAAAAACTAAATGTTATCTAATTGCTGTTCCATCTCCAACTGAATCTTCTCAGCTTCTATAGCCGCAACATTGGCAAAGTCTTTTGAACTGTCAGCATAAATGATCCCTCTTGAAGAGTTGATCAAAAGACCACACTCGCTAGTCATCCCGTACTTACATACTTCAGAGAGGCTTCCTCCTTGAGCACCTATGCCAGGAATGAGTAAGAAATGATTGGGAGCTATTTTTCTAATGTCTTTAAGTAGCTCTGGACGAGTAGCGCCTACTACATACATCAAATTATCTACATGTCCCCATTCTGAGCTTTTACGAATAATCGCTTCGAAGAGCTTCTCATCTGTCGTGTTAACTGTCATCTGTTGAAAATCCAAGGCACCTGGATTACTAGTTGCAGCAAGTAGAATAACCCATTTTTGATTAAATGCTAAGAAAGGCTGAACCGAATCTGAGCCCATGTATGGAGCCACGGTTATCGAGTCAAAATCCATGTTTTCGAAGAAAGCTCTCGCGTACATTGTGGAAGTGTTTCCTATGTCTCCTCTTTTTGCATCCGCAATGCTGAATACATCTTGTGGCATATATTCCATGGTCTTTTCCAAGGATTCCCATCCTTTGGAACCTAAAGATTCATAAAATGCAATATTGGGTTTGTATGCCACGGCATGCTTATAAGTAGCATCAATGATCTGTTTGTTGAATTCGAAGATGGGATCTTCTAACGATAAAAGATGTTTAGGGATTTTCTTTATGTCGGAATCTAACCCAACACACAAAAACGATTTTTTTTCTTTTATTTGATCAACGAGCTGTTGTCTAGTCATAAGTAACTTGCTTCGCGCAAAGCTCGGATATAATTAACCTTTAGACACACTAATCCACCACCCAATTTCCTAGGTAAGTGGATATTTAAGAAATGAGTTGAATTACTTAAGCTCTGGAAGCTTATCGTTGATGACCTTTCCTTTTTTTACTTCACCGTAAAAATGGATATCATACAGTTTTTGATATTTCTTAATAGACTGGTGAAGTTCAGGAACAGTATCGCTCCTAAGCTTTATTCCTTTTCTCTCGCCTTTATGACGAAGTTCTATATAGTAACCGTCCTTAAGTTTTACTGGGGTAGTTGCTGGTCTTGCCAAATTACTAAAATTTTATATTTCCGAAATATTTCGGATCAAATTAAAAAACAATGCTCATGTGAAAATAATTCCACATGAGCATTAATTCAAATAACAGAGTATATTAACGTCCTTTTGGATTCGCTTTTTTTACTACGATGGTTCTACCATCCATATCTGTTTCATTCAATGCATTGATGGCTTCATTGCCTTCATCATCATTCGGCATTTCAACGAACCCAAAACCTTTAGATCTTTGAGTGTCTCTATCGAAAATTACTTTTGCGGAATCAACTGTTCCAAATTGTTCAAACGCTTCTCTTACTGTGTCCTCAGACGTAGAGTAATTAAGCTTAGCTACGAAAATGTTCATTAGTACT
>CAYGTD010000179.1:0-7710 GCA_964352725.1 uncultured Roseivirgaceae bacterium | reverse complement strand
CATTGTCTATTATTCTAACCAACTCGTTGACTTTCGGCTGAATGTACTTGGATTGCACACCAGTAACGCTTTCTAAATCAATCAAACGCTGCTTTTTTTCCTTTTGCCATTTTACCTTTTCTTTTTTTTTTTTCTCTAAGTTTTTGGTTTCGCTTTTCTTTTTCTTCCTTTGCGATTTATATATCAAATTTTTTAATAGTAGAATCACGTTTTGCGATTGCTTTCTCCTTATCATATCCAGGAATGAATAAGAAGCCATTTTCTCCACGTTGATAAACATAAGCGAGGTGGGCAAGCGGGAGTCCAAAAAAACGTGAATTTACTGTTTGCTGATATAATAATTCAGCCTCATCTTCCAAGTCGCCCGAAAGGCCATGTATTTTTTGACTTACTAAAAGTTGCTGATCGCTTTCAAGAAATTTTGAGCCAAGGCATGAGGATAGAAATATCCCTGCGAATACTGATATTTGACTAAAATTTAAATATTTCCTCAATTCAGATGTTTTCTAAGAACGAACAGAAGTTTGTAAAATCCCTCAAAGTTAAGAAGTACCGCACTCGTGAGAAGCTCTTTCTAGTGGAAGGTTCAAAAAATGTGCTAGAATTATTGAAATCTGACTTTAAGATTGAATTTTTATTGGGAACGCAGGAATTCTTTGCTTCTTATATTAGTAGACAGGACATTCGGAAAGAAGTTGTTAAAGTAGACTTACTGGAACAGTTGGGTACTTTCAAAAGTAATTCAACATGTCTAGCAGTTGCTCATTTTAGGAAAGATGCGAACAAAGACAACTCCCTAAATACAGTTCAGTTTGCTTTGGATAATGTAGGAGACCCGGGTAATCTGGGCACGATAATTCGCACATTAGATTGGTTTGGATACAATGAATTGATTTGTTCTCTTGATTGCGCAGAATTTTACCATCCAAAAGTTATAGCAAGCACCATGGGATCATTTACTAGGGTTACTGTTCGTTATGTGGATATGAGCGAATATTTGGCAAAGGTGAATGTGCCCATTTATGCTGCAGATATGGATGGAAAGAATATCTACAAGAGCTCTATTTCTAGTCCATCGATAATGTTGATGGGTAGCGAATCAAATGGGATAAGTAATAACTCTAAAAAGTATGTTACAGATTATATCGCTATTCCTCGAATAGGAAATGCGGAATCATTAAATGTAGGAGTAGCAACTGGAATTATCGCAGGTTATTTGCGTAATTCGAAATAGCGATCCATCAGTTTTGATGTGGAAGCGTCATGATTTTGGTCTCCATTTCCATTTTTGATTTCAGCTAATATTGGTTTGGCTAATTGCTTACCTAGCTCAACTCCCCACTGATCAAAACTGAAAATATTCCAGATTACTCCTTGGACAAAAATCTTATGCTCATAGAATGCAACTAGTTTTCCTAGGTTATAAGGTGTTAACTCTTTAATAAGGATAGATGTAGAAGGTCTCTGTCCTCCAAAAATTTTGAAAGGAATTAGCTTTTTATCTACGTTTTCATTGATCAATTCGCTTTCAGATTTTCCATTTAATAACGCTTCTGGCTGAGCGAAGAAATTTGCAAGGAGTTTATCATGGTGATCTATGTGATTATGCGCTGCTTTTGCGAAAGCTATGAATTCACAAGGAATAATTTTAGAACCTTGATGGATTAATTGATAGAAAGCGTGCTGTCCGTTGGTTCCCGGCTCTCCCCATATTACAGGTCCAGTCTGATAGTTGATTTTTTCACCTGATCGATCTACTGACTTACCATTACTCTCCATATCTGCTTGCTGTAAGTAGGATGGGAGAAATCGTAATCGATGATCATAAGGAAGAATGGCGAGCGTATCATACTTCAAGAAGTTATTATACCAGATGCCAATAAGTGCTGATAAGACAGGTAGGTTTTTATCTAGACTGCTAGACTCAAAGTGATTATCCATGTCGTGAGCACCCCTGAGTAGTGCTTTGAAATGTTCAAATCCTATAGTACATGAAATAACTAGTCCGATGGCTGACCATAGCGAATATCTACCCCCAACCCAGTCCCAAAAAACGAACATATTGTCAGGAGCGATTCCAAATTGCTGAACTGCTACTTTATTAGTACTGACAGCTACAAAGTGCTTACTAATATCACTCTCATTTCCTCCATTTTTCAAGAACCACTCTTTTGCAGTCTCTGCATTAGTCATGGTTTCTTGAGTAGTAAATGTCTTAGAAGCAATAATGAATAAAGTAGTTTCAGTATCAAGATTTTCTAACTCCTCTATCAATTGAGCAGCATCTACATTAGAAATAAAATGAGGTGTGATACTTGTCCAATAGGGCTTCAGCGAATATGTCACCATTTTTGGTCCAAGATCTGATCCGCCTATTCCAATGTTCACCACATTTGTGATTTGCTTTCCTGTATACCCTTTCCAGGTACCAGATAGAATAGATTGGGAAAACTTTTCTATTCTCTGAAGTTCTCCATTTACTAGCTTACCCTTTTCACTGAGTTTCTCAGGATTTCTCAGTTGAGTATGTAGAACAGCTCTATTTTCAGTTTCGTTTATTATGGAGCCACTTAATTGAGCTGAAATGGCTTCATTTAAATTGCATTCCTTGGCAAGATCTAAAAGTGCATTAAGCTCATCTTCTGAAATATTGTTTTTAGAAAAATCAAAAAAGAAGTCATCACTCTGATGAGTGAATTTTACTATTCGCTTATTATCGCTAAAAAGTACTCGAATGTTGCCATCGTTTTTCTTGGCAAGATCAACAAGCCTGTTCCATGACGCGGTTGTCGTGGGATTTATTTTAGGGAGCATGAAATTTTAATTAAAAGAAACCGGGTAAGATGTTTTCCCTTACAAATAGATAATAGCCATAGGCAAGAAACCCTATTATATATATCATCCCCTCTGACCTGTCCAACTTGTATTTATTCATTGTGAACATAAATATGAACAGCATGAGCGTTCCTATCATAACTATGTATAAGTCTGTATTCAATACAGGATTATACATTAAAGGTGCATGGATAATAGATGTAGTTCCTAGTACTAGGAGTAGATTAAAGATGTTTGAACCTACAATATTTCCTACTGCTAGGTCAGATTTTTTGTGAAATGCAGCAACAGCAGATGTTGCAAGCTCAGGCAGTGATGTCCCAGCGGCGATAATGGTAAGACCAATCAACTTATCACTTACGCCAAATATTTTTGCTATCACAATTGCATTATCAACTATTAGTTGACCTCCGAAGACAAGTCCTATTATCCCTAGAACAAGCATTATGGTTGTTTTTAGACTGCCATATATTTCAATATCTTCAACTTCAGCCTCAGGGTTTCTTTTCAAATTCATGAAAATGTATACTAAGAACAGTGCAAACATCACTAATAGAATTATACCATCCACAACACTAAGGCTGCTTTCATCTGCACCAAAGAACATAACGTCATTTACTAGAATGAAGAATATGAATGTTGCTAGAAGCGAATAAGGGACTTCCTTCCATAATGCATTTCTTTCTACAGTAAGTGGATAGATAATACTAGCTATACCTAGAATAAGGAATATATTGAAAATATTGGAGCCGATAATGTTACCAAATACAACTTCATTAGCGCCACTTCCTCCATCTTGTACTCCACCTGAAATGATATTCACAACAAGTTCTGGAGCCGAAGTTCCCATGGCTACTACCGTAAGGCCAATGGCAATGTCAGAAACGTTGAATCTTTTTGCCAAAGACGAGGCACCATTAACTAGGTAATCTGCTCCTTTTATCAGGAGAACAAAACCCACAACTACAAGCACAAAATTTAAAGCAACGCTCAAATCGGTATCGGTTAGATTAGGTGATAACTTCTATGAAGGCATTAATTTATTCAAAAATACTTTCAAAGCGGTGGCAAATTAACACTTTTGATAATTTTAATCCAATTATTTCTACAATGATCATAAATTCAAGTCATTCAGTAACTTATGAGTTTTATTTTCTAGGTTAGAAATCTCATCAAAATAGCTGTTTGATGAGATATTTCCCTTCACAGAAAAGTAGAATTTAATTTTGGGCTCAGTACCAGATGGTCGTATGCTGACTTTAGTCTCGTCTGCGGTTAAATATTGTAAAACATTGGATTTTGGTAAATCAATTGTCTTAGTGCTTCCATCTTTAAACTTCTCTTTTCTTTCTAGATAGTCTATCACTTTTACTACTTCTGATCCTGCAAGTGAGGTAGGAGGTGTATTGCGAAATTCTTCCATCATGGATTTAATCTCTGAGGCACCTTGCAACCCTTTTTTTGTTATTGATTTTAAGGATTCATGATAAAGGCCATACTTGTGATTGACATCCATTAGCATCTCAAATAGAGATTTTCCTTGATCTTTTGCCCAAGCGGTCATTTCTGCAATAATAACCGCACTAGCTACAGCATCTTTATCTCTTACTTCTTCTCCAATCATATAACCATAGCTTTCTTCTCCACCGCCTATGAATTTTTCCTTTCCTTCCAATTGTGCAATTAATCCAGCAATGTATTTGAATCCCGTTAGCGTATCATAGCATGGTACGTTGAAGTCTTTTGCTATTTCTCTTATTAGCTCGGTGGTCACAATGGTTTTACCTATGTACTCATTTCCTTCAAATCCTTTCTCTTTATGTCTCGAAAGGAGGTAATAGACAATTAAAGCACCTGTTTGATTTCCATTGAGTAGCTGGAATTCTCCTTTGGTGTTTTTTACTGCTACACCAACTCTATCTGCATCTGGATCAGTAGCCATGATTAAATCTGCATCCAACCTTTCTGCTTCCTTCAGCGCGTGAGACATTGCCTCTGCTTCCTCAGGGTTTGGGTAAATAACAGTAGGGAAATCCCCATTGGGCTCAGCCTGTGATTCTACTACGTTGACATTTTCAAAACCAATTTCTTTGAGAGCTCTAGGAATTAAAGTAATACCTGTTCCATGAATAGATGAAAAGACAATTTTTAGATCTTTTTGATTGCTTATAGCTTTTGGGGAAAGGCAAAGATTCTTAATCATGGACAGATACTTTACATCCATGTCTTCTCCCATCGAATGAATGAGCGCTGGGTTAGCGTCAAACTTCACATCATCAATGCTGGAGATGTTAGAAACCTTCTGAATGATATTCTGGTCATGTGGAGTTAATATTTGAGCACCATCTGACCAATATGCTTTGTATCCATTGTATTCCTTCGGATTATGAGAAGCTGTCAAAACTACTCCACCATGACAACCAAGCTGACGAATCGCGAAGGATAACTCTGGTGTTGGACGTAAATCTTCAAAAAGATACACCTCAATATCATTGGCAGAAAACACATTGGCAGTAGTTTCCGCAAAGAACCGACTGTTGTTTCTGCTGTCATGAGCTATTGCTACTTTTATGTTGCCGTCGATTTCCTTTTTCAAGTAGTTGGCAAATCCCTGAGTGGCCATACCAATTGTGTATTTATTTATACGACTGGTACCGATCCCCATAATGCCACGTAATCCTCCAGTTCCAAAGGCTAGGTCATTTAAAAATGCTTCATCAAGCTGCTGGTCATCTCCTTTGAGAAGAGAAGTAATTTCATTTTTTGAATTAGTATCAATATTTTTCGCATTGAGCCAATTTTCGGCTTTTTGTCTTGCAGTCATTTCCATTTTTCATTTAGGCAAAGCCCAATTTCTGTTTTACTCTTAACAATGTTTTTTCAGCGACTTCAGCTGCTTTTTTTTCACCTTTCTGAAGTTCTTGTTCTAACTCACCTAAATTACTCATATAGTAGTCATATCGCTCTCTTTGAGTACTGAATATTTCTAAGATTAACTCAAACAATGCCTGCTTGGCATGACCATATCCATAGTTTCCCCCTTCATAATTCTTTCTCATTTCGGCAACTTGCTCTTCAGAGCCGAGTAGCTTATAAAGTGCGAATACATGACATGTGTCAGGATCTTTTGGGTCTTCCATTGGTGTGCTATCCGTCACAATCTGCATTACGTTCTTTCTGAGCTTTTTTTCTGGAAGAAATACATCTATGATGTTGCCATAGCTCTTACTCATCTTCTGACCATCTGTACCGGGAATCGTCATCACTTTGTCATCAATGATGGACTCTGGCACCACAAATGTTTCGCCAAACTGATGATTAAAAGAAGTAGCCATATCGCGAGTCATTTCAAGGTGTTGTTTTTGATCTTTACCCACAGGAACAAAGTTGGCATCATAAAGAAGTATATCAGATGCCATTAATACTGGATAAGTAAATAAACCAGCATTCACATCTGATAACCTATCCGACTTATCTTTAAAAGAGTGTGCGTTGGATAGCATTGGGAAAGGCGTGAAGCAACTTAAATACCAAGTAAGCTCGCATGCTGCAGGCACTCTTGACTGTCGATAAAATACATTCTTTGAAGTATCGAAACCACAGGCCAACCATGCAGCAGCTACTGCGTTAGTATTTTCTATTCGCTGATTCCCATCTTTTATTGTAGTAAGAGAATGTAAGTCAGCGATGAAAAAGAAAGATTCATTTTCACTTTTTTTGGACAATTCGATGGCTGGCATGATAGCGCCAAGTAAATTACCTAAATGTGGTTTTCCAGAACTTTGAATACCGGTGAGAATTCTCGCCATTTTTTAAATTTTTTGCAAACCTAAATAATTTGAATCTTTGTATTCTGATATAGAATGACGTTAATGAATAGATATATGAAAGGTGCTCTTTTTACATTCTTCGTTTTATTGTTTTTAATCAGCTTTTCTCAGGAAAAATTGACGTTTGACAATCTTACTCATCAATTTGGAGAAATAAACGAAATTGATGGTCCTGCCGAGCATACTTTCTATTTTGTAAATAGGGGGGATGAGCCCATTCAAATTACTCATGTGAAAGCCTCTTGCGGATGTACAACTCCAGGTTGGACAAAAGAAGAAGTGATGCCAGGTGATTCTGGATTTGTAAAGGCAAAATATAATCCAAGAAACAGACCTGGGAAATTTACTAAGTCATTGAGAATTTCTTCAACAGACCCCTCTGCAAATAAGACATTGTATATTAATGGATTTGTGAAATCGAAACCAAAATCTCCTGCGGAAGAATATCCTGTAAGTTTAGGAGACTTAAATGTGACGTACCGAGCACTCAATTTTGGTAAAATTACAACTGAGAAGTCAGTAGAAAAGACTTTTGATATATACAATGCTTCAGATAGCATTGTGCAGCTTAATCCGGAGGAAATGATAATACCTAAACATATTACTGTTTCACTTATCCCGAAATTTTTGAATCCAAAAGAAGTAGGAAAGCTAAAAGTGGTTTATGATCCAGTGTTGAAAAATGATTACGGCTATGTAAGTGATGCAATAGCACTTGGAACGAATGAAGAAGCAGGAATGACTGTGATGACGACCATTGAAGAATACTTTCCAGAGATGAGTGCGGAGGAGTTGGATAAAGCACCAAAATTGTCAATCACGGATAGAACTATTGATTTTGGAAAAGTTAAAAGTGGTGAATTAGTTGAAGCGGAGGTAGTTTTAGAGAATACTGGAAGAGAAAAATTAAACTTTCGAGCTATTAAAGCTAATTGTGGATGTATTTCATATGAAGTAAAGTCTCAGAACTTAAAAAAAGGAAAATCACAATCATTAAAGCTGATTATGGATACTTCAGAGCTAAGAGGAAATCAATATAAAACCA
>CAYGTD010000178.1:0-7724 GCA_964352725.1 uncultured Roseivirgaceae bacterium | reverse complement strand
GCAATTATCCACCATGGATGATGCATATCTTTTCAGAATGAACAAAATGGGGTATCCCGAATCATTGTTTGATTTCATGTCTGATGACTCTATTATGAAACTAGGAATTAGCATCGATGATGACTTAAAGGATCTTCAAAGAGTGAAAGACTATAATCCCTCTGGATTTACGGATATGAATGATGTGGCAAAGGAATTGGGTTCAAAGCACATTGGGGTGAAAAAATTGGCTGCCATCTTCTTAGAAAGAAGGATTTCAAAAAATCAGCAAACCTCCAATTGGGAAAATGATGAATTGACAGAGCCACAAATGAAATATGCTGCGACGGATGCTTGGATTTGCTTAGCAATCTACAACGAACTGAAAGACACAGAATTGATTTAAAATCAATTTCCTACATTCATTTTGTCAAAAAGTGCCAAAATCCTATCTTGAAATGAGCTTGGAATACATAAAGACATTAAAACTGAAACTAACTACAAAGAGGAAATAGCTCTATTTCTCCGATGGTGTAATAATAGAAGTTTATAAAAAGGTGTTTGATTAAATTGGTAGTTCAATCAAAAATTCAATTACCATGAAAAAGATGCTTTCAATTGCACTCGTGCTATTGGTCTACTCCCAGATGAATGCACAAGGTGCACTCACTTATCAGGAGCCTCCTGAATCTATTAAAGAATTGGTAGATGCTCCATTGGCTCCTGCAGTTCGAATTGATAGCAAAGCAGAGAATATCGTTTTACTATATCGAAATGCTTTTAAGTCGATTGCTGAACTTTCAGAAAAAGAACTGAGATTGGCTGGATTGCGTATCAATCCGAAAACTAACATTGGCAGTAGGACTACCTACTATAATAATATTGAAGTAAAGGGTGCATATGCTAAAACAACCACGAAAGTAACTGGACTACCAAGCAACCCAAGACTCTCTAATTTCAGCTGGTCTCCAGATGAGAAAATGATGAGTATGACTCACACTACTGACTCTGGGGTTGAAGTATGGATCCTGGACGTGAAAAAAGCACAAGCCAAAAAACTTACCAGCGCCTCAGTGAATGCGAATATGGGAAATCCAATTTCGTGGTTTGGAGATAGTAAATCTCTATTAGTGAAAATGCTCCCATCAGATAGAAAAGAGTTGATCAATACTTCAGAAGCTGTTCCTCAAGGACCTACAGTATCAGTGAGTAGTGGCGCTAAAGCTCAAAACAGAACGTATCAGGATTTACTCAAAAATCCGAATGACGAACAAAATTTTGAGCAACTGGCATTGTCGGAAATCAAAAAAGTAGGCTTGGACGGAAAAGTTTCTAATTGGTTGCCAATAGCCATGTACAGAGGTCTATCATTTTCACCTAATGGAGAATATGTCATGGTTTCAGAAATTAAAAGACCATTCTCCTATTTAGTAACATACAGTAGATTCCCTACCTCCACTAACATTCACAAAACAGATGGGTCTTTGGTAAAAAATGTTATGGAAATGCCTTTGACAGAAGTATTACCAAAAGGATTCATGTCCACAAGAGAAGGCAGAAGATCGCTACAATGGAGAGATGACCAACCAGCCACAATTGTGTGGGCGGAGGCACTTGATGGCGGTGATCCTGAAAATGAAGTTGAATTTAGAGATGAAGTATTTCAGCTAGCAGCACCATTTTCAGCTCAGCCTGAATCAATCCTTAAAACAATTGGCCGCTTTTCTGGCGTAGAGTGGGCTACAGATAATACTGCCATAGGATATGACTACTGGTGGAATACACGAAACACGAAGATGTATCTATTTGATCCTTCAAATAACAAGAAAGATCCAATCATTTTAGCTGACAGAAACTATCAAGATCTCTACAGTGATCCGGGCTCTTTCGTTACCTCAAAGAATAAGTATAATCGATACACCCTCTCTTTGGTCGACGGAAATGCATTCATGATCGGTGATGGTTACTCAGAAAAAGGACAATTTCCTTTTGTTGATAAAGTGAATTTAAAAACACAAAAAAAGACCAGAGTTTACGAATCTTCTTATACAAGTAAAATCGAGAATTTGTACAGTGCATTAGACATAAGCAAGGGGGAATTTTTAATCAGAATCGAATCTCCTACCGAGTATCCTAATTACTACAAACGAAACATCTACAAAGATGAATTAACTCCTATGACGTTCTTTGAAAATCCATTTAAGAGCATTCAGAGTGTACAAAAGGAGGTAATCAATTATAAAAGAGACGATGGCTTAGACTTAGACGGCACGCTTTATCTACCTATAGGATATGATAAAGAAAAGAAGGAAAAAATGCCGATGATCATGTGGGCTTATCCACGCGAGTTCAAAGACAAGCAGAGTGCTGGACAAAGTACTTCAAACCCTAACGAATTTATCTATCCATACTATGGATCGCCGATCTATTGGGTGACTAGAGGCTATGTTGTTCTTGATGATGCCGCATTCCCTATTGTAGGTGAAGGTGATGAAGAGCCCAACGACACTTTCAGAAAACAATTAGTAGCTAACGCAAAAGCGGGAATTGATGCCGTGGATGCTTTAGGGTACATTGATAGAAACAGAGTCGGCGTAGGAGGGCATTCATATGGTGCATTCATGGTAGCCAATCTTTTATCTCACTCCAATCTTTTTGCTGCTGGAATTGCACGAAGTGGAGCATACAATAGAACGCTCACTCCTTTTGGCTTCCAAAGTGAAGAACGATCCTATTGGGATTCACCCGAAACCTATTATACTATGTCTCCATTTATGCATGCAGACAAAATGAAGTCTCCTTTGCTATTGGTACATGGAGAAGCAGATAATAATTCAGGAACATATCCAATGCAGAGCGAGCGTTATTTCAATGCTTTGAAAGGATTAGGAGCTACAGCTAGATTGGTTATGCTGCCAAAGGAAAGTCATGGGTACAGAGCTAAAGAAAGCATCATGCATCTGCTCTGGGAGCAAGATCAATGGCTAGAAACTTATGTGAAAAACAAAGGTTCACTTGATGGTGAAGTTGTTCCAAACAAATAATAAAATCGAACACATAAACTACTACCATGTCAATTAGAATTGACATGGTTTTTTTTAAATCAAATTAATAATGTATTTCAAAAAATTAGACTCAGTAGCCCCAAAAGAAATTCTCCCTGGTTATACCGTTCGCTTTATACACTCTGAAAAGATGACTATTGCCTATTGGGATGTAAAAGCTGGTAGCCCATTACCAGAGCATGCGCACCATCATGAGCAGATAGCCAATGTATTAGAAGGTGAATATGAATTGACCATTGATGGAAAAACCGCGCGTTTGACACCAGGACAAGTAGCTGTCATTCCATCCAATGTTCCACACTCAGGAATCGCCATTACTGACTGTAAATTGATGGACATATTTGCTCCTGTAAGGGAAGATTATCTAAACTCTAATAATTAATTACTCCACTTAAAAATTCTGCCTATTTGACAGGGGAACTTTTTAGGGTACGGTTATCGTAATAAGACGATCATGAGCAAAAATAAAAACGTCACCTTTGGTTGGGCACTGAAAAATATCATCTGGCCTAGAAGAAAGACACTCTTCATTGGCCTTGCACTTATTATTATCAGTAGACCTGCTGGGCTTGTACTTCCTGCGGCTACCAAATACCTATTAGATGATGCGGTTCCAAACAAAGACTTTGCAATGCTCAAACTCATTGTGATCGTTATAGTGATCTCCTTGGCTGTTCAAGCTATTTCCTCATTTTTACTTACTAAAATATTAAGTGTAGAGGCTCAGTTTCTGATTTCAGAACTCAGAGTGAAAGTGCAGAAAAAAATTCTCTCACTTCCAATTAACTTCTTCGACAATAATAAATCAGGAGCGCTTGTTTCCAGAATTATGACCGATGTAGAAGGAGTAAGAAACTTGGTTGGAACTGGTCTAGTTCAGCTGATAGGTGGCACAATCACGTCCGTTTTAGCATTGATATTATTGCTTCGAATCAGTCCTTCTATGACCCTTTTCACACTCGTCCCTGTTGGGTTATTTGCTGTCATTGCCATGAAAGCATTCGGCAGAATACGCCCCATCTTCAGAGAGCGAGGCAAGCTCAACGCTGAAGTGACTGGTAGATTAACGGAGACACTGAATGGTGTTCGTGTTATAAAAGGATTTAATGCGGAAGCCTCTGAAAACAGTACGTTTGAAGCAGGTGCCAGAAGACTTTTCGAAAATGTAAAGTCTAGTTTGACTGCCACAGCTTTAGTAACTAGCTCAGGAACATTTCTGATCGGATTTGCGAGCGCAGGCATTCTGGCAATGGGTGGATACTACATGATCGAAGACAATTTGACAGCTGGAGAATTGATATCATTTATATCACTACTTGCGTTTATGATCGCACCAATTGTACAAATGAGCAACATTGGAAGTCAGATGACAGAAGCGTTCGCTGGACTTGACAGAACCGAGGAAATCATGAAAATGGACCCAGAGGATCTAACGGAAGATAGACCTATCATTCTAGAAAAAGTAGATGGGAATATTGTATTTGATAATGTTTCCTTCGCCTATGAGGGAGATAAAGATGTACTAAAGGATATATCCTTTAAAGCACCTCCAGGCTCTGTTACCGCTTTAGTTGGGAGTTCTGGATCAGGGAAATCAACCACAGCTAGTTTAGCAGCTACCTTCCTTAATCCGGGAAAAGGTCTAATCACGATTGATGGACAAGATATTTCTAAAGTAAATTTATCTAGCTACCGAAAACACCTAGGAGTTGTGCTGCAAGATGACTTCCTTTTTGAAGGAACCATCAAAGAAAACATCCTATTCCCTAGACCTGATGCCACCGAAGCAGAATTACAAGATGCGGTGAAAGGAGCATATGTTAATGAATTTACTGACAGATTTGATGACGGTTTAGAAACAGTCATTGGAGAACGAGGTGTGAAACTATCAGGTGGACAAAAGCAACGAATCTCTATTGCTAGAGCTCTCCTAGCTAATCCTAAAGTGATTATATTGGATGAAGCCACTTCCAATCTTGATACAGAAAGTGAAACTTATATTCAGAAGAGTTTAGATGGATTAATGAAAGACCGTACCACTTTTGTGATTGCGCACAGATTGAGTACCATCCGAAAAGCCAATCAGATTCTTGTCATTGAAGATGGACAAATTGTAGAGCGAGGCACACATGATGAGTTGATCGCTAAAGAAGGTAGGTATTTTGAGTTGTACACCTACCAGAGTAGAATTTGATAGTATTCTCAAAGAAAGGAATTTATCATGTTATCTGTCAGCACAATAAAATCAAACAATTGATCATTATTGCCTTGCCATATGTCTTTATATCCAACAAAATCAAAAGCATTCTACTCCAAATAAAATAGATTTGCGGCATGGCAGAAGCGCAGGCAAATTATCTTGATGAACTAAATCCCCCACAGCGAGAAGGCGTAGTAAATGTAGATGGTCCTTGCATGATTATAGCAGGTGCAGGATCTGGAAAAACACGCGTACTAACTTACCGAATAGCTCATCTCATTCATGAGCATAAAGTGGATCCGTTTAGCATTTTATCATTGACATTTACTAATAAGGCTGCTAAAGAAATGCGCCACAGAGTGGAGCAAATGGTAGGTGCCGATGCGAAAAATCTATGGATGGGGACTTTTCACTCCGTTTTTGCTCGAATTCTAAGGTCCGAAGCAACTAGAATTGGTTATCCAAGCAATTTCACAATATACGATGCGGACGATTCCAAATCATTAATCAAGCTGATCGTAAAGGAATTTAATCTTGATGATAAAATCTACAAAGCTAATGTGATATTTAGTCGTATTTCAAGTGCGAAAAATAGGTTGGTTTCATGGAAAGAATATCAAAATAATCCGATCTACTTAGAAGACGATACCCAAAATCAACGACCAGAAATGGGTCGTATTTATAGAACATATGCACAGCGATGCTTTGCCGCTGATGCTATGGATTTTGACGATCTACTATTTAACACAAATATTCTTTTTCAAGAGCACACAGACGTATTGAATAAATATCAACAGCGTTTTCAATATGTGATGATTGATGAGTTTCAGGATACAAATATTTCTCAATACCTCATTGCTAAACGTCTTGCGGCAGTGCGGCAAAACATTTGTGTAGTGGGAGATGATGCTCAAAGTATTTATGCCTTCCGTGGCGCAGACATTCAAAATATCCTGAACTTTGAGAGGGATTATCCAGATCTCAAAACTATCCGACTGGAACAGAATTATCGCTCTACAAAGACGATTGTAAATGCTGCCAATTCTGTCATTGGAAAAAATACGGCTCAACTCAAAAAGAATGTTTGGACTTCTAATGAAGATGGTGAGCTCATCGAATTGATCAAATCCACTTCTGACAATGAAGAGGGTAAGCTGATCGCATCCGCGATTTTTGAAACGAAAATGCAACTTCATGCATCCAATGATGAATTTGCGATCCTCTACCGAACTAATAGCCAGTCAAGAGCTATGGAAGAGGCTCTTAGAAGAAATAACATTAAGTACCGAGTGGTTGGTGGTGTTTCTTTCTATCAAAGAAAGGAAATAAAGGATCTACTTTCCTACTTTAGGTATGTGGTAAATCCTAATGATGAAGCAGCTATGCGCAGAATCATTAACCTACCAAAAAGAGGAATTGGTCCTGGAACAATTGATAAAATAATGGTAGCTGCTGCCGAGTCACAACAGCCACTTGAGCAAGTGATGTCCAGAGCTACTTCTTTTGTGGGTGGAAAAGCAGGGACTCAAGTAGAGAATTTCGCCACTCTCATCAAGTCATTCAGACTGACGGATGAAAAGAAAGACGCCTATGAGACAGCCTCTCAAATAGCAAAGACTTCTGGACTTCTAAAAGAGCTCTATGAGGACAAAACCATAGAGGGCATGAACCGCTATGAGAATACGCAAGAGCTCCTCAATGCGATTAAGGAATTTACCGATGATCAAGAAAGAGAAGATAAAAGCCTTGGAGCGTTTCTTCAAGATGTAGCCTTACTGACGGATGAAGATCGAAGCGAAAAATCCAATGATGTGGTTACGCTCATGACCATCCACATGGCGAAAGGCTTAGAATTCAATTATGTATGTATTGTTGGTTTGGAAGAAGAATTGTTTCCTTCCCAAATGATGCTGAGCAGCAGAGCCGATCTGGAAGAGGAAAGGCGTTTATTCTACGTAGCGTTGACAAGAGCCAAGAAGAAACTATTTATGAGTTATGCACTCAATAGGTACCGTTATGGAAGGTTGAAAAACTGCGAACCAAGTAGATTCTTGGAAGAAGTAGATCCTGCCTTCATAAAAGTGAATCGAAAGTTCTCATCTAAAGATGCCATATCACCTAGTTCCAACTATGTGACCAAAAACTTTGTGAATAACATGCGCAAAGAAAATACAACAAAGAAATTTGCGAAGCATGTGAGCCATGAACCAAGCGCTGACTTTAAGCCAAGTGATACTTCCAATCTTGCTGAAGGAATGAAAGTCGAACACCCTAAATTTGGTTTTGGAGTAGTACTGGAAATGGATGAGCAGGGAGCAAATAAGAAGGCAAAAGTAGATTTTGAAAAAGCCGGTGAGAAAACATTATTATTAAGCTTTGCTAAGCTTAGGATACTATAATTACCCTCCAGCTAACTCTAGCAGCTTTTTATATTCATCTATTCTTTCTTGATCTAACAAGCGCTTTGATAGCTCAAGTAA